>JBLIDB010000244.1:0-7014 GCA_047634015.1 Saprospiraceae bacterium | reverse complement strand
ATTTGTTGCGCGAATCCCTTGCGCATAATTCCAAATTTTCGTGAATGTAGCGCCTGATATTGTCTACAGACACCACTATAGTACGGTTTTGTGATTACAAAATACAAATATTGTGACGGATTCGCAATCAATTTATTCCTCTTTCTACTTATATCATACTGATTGTCAATCCTTTAGAGGAGGAAAAATCGATTTCTAACAGGCACTATATAGTCCCATACTTGATTTTGCATAATTCCTTTTTAGCATTAAATCATCACAGTATTGACTGAATACGGTTTCAATCATTTTCCGTTTTATTTTCATGAGGTATGGATATTCTTTATAACCTTTTGGGTTGCTTCTGTAAGGTACCGACAAGTCTATTTTGTGTTCTTCAAATAAGGATAGTTGAAGTGGGGCACTTCTATAAGCTGTATCTCCTATCAAAGTGCAATATTTCAAATGCGGAGCACTTAATTCTTTTAGAAAAGTAATATCATGAATATTAGCAGGCTGGATTGCCGACTCCTGATAAACACCTGTGCAAGAGGTGATTAAGTCTAGCCTATATCCGATATAGAACTGTTTATTAGTTGAACTGCAGCCCTTAGATGCCTTCACCTGATCGTTGGGTTTCCTACATACAGTACTGCGCCTCTCTCTGCATATTTTACAGACTGGTAGAGGTATAGAGTCTATTATAAATTCATTTTTCGGATGCTTCATTTGTTTGCTCCATCCCTTGGCGCAATGTTGTATCCATTCGAACAAAACTTTCCTTCTATGATTGTACCTGGTGCGATGAATCAACTGTTCAAAGAGATCAGCGTAATCTTTGTTTATTTTTGACCACAAGAGATTCTCAGAATCAATTCCTAAACATTCCGCTGTAATTGAAAGAGAGATAATCTCTACATCACTCATCTTTGGTGCATTACTGTAGAACTTTAAATTCCCAGCTTGAACCAAATATTCTTTTAAAGCCTTAGACACTTTTTCTCAACTTTGAAGTATATTGATCTGAGATCGTGCATAGCAGTAATTTTAAGAAGTGTGGGAATTCCATTAAAATACTGATATTCAACAACATGCATAATCTTTTTCTATTATATGTCAACCACTCAACGCGTTCCGTTAGCAAAGAGTAAAAACGGACTGTTAAGCATAGGGATTTGTGATTAGGGCAAAGCCTTCTAATTCTTATAACGGACTGTAACCGTCTCGTCTATCCAACAACCTACTTGGGAAGTATCACCTAGCTTTACTCCTCTCAAAAACCCTTTTTCTTTAGTCGGAAAACGATCTTGCAGTGCACTCAATTTATTTTGAAGTTCAGTAAGATTAGAAGTATTTGCTCTTTTGGAAAGAGCCTTCTTGTATTTTTCAAAGGCTGCAATTGCTGCCAGCGAATGACTCCAATCATCTTGGTTACAGGTATGACACGCAGCTGCATATATATCTCCGATCAATTCATACCCTTCGCTCAAGTTAGAATTAAGTGCTATTGCGTTTAAAGCCTCATCTCTTGCTCCTTCATAGTCTTTGTCTTTTAGAAAAAGACCTCGTGCTTTCTGGAGTGATGATTGGATTTGATCGGTAGTTTGGCCGGAAATAGAATTACCAAGAATATTTTTTTTGAGGTCATTTGTTTTAAAAGAACTTAAATTGACCTCCTCGAGTGGACCTTTTAACTTTTTGTCTTCCTCTGATTTATCCAAATTAACCGCTTCACTTTCCTCTTTAGATTTATCAAATTGACTACCTGACTTTTGGCGGCCGTTATCTATATTTTTCACTTTTGTCACTAATGGGGCTCCAACATTTTCAATCTCTACAATTCCGAAACCTTTCACTTTCTTGTCAAGAGGAATTGCTGCTTTATTTTCTGCAGGTGGTTCTGGGTTTTGGATTAGGGTAGGAGTTGCACGAACTAATGAATTTTTTGATTCGCTAGACCCAAGTTCTGGTTGAATCTTGGCAACAAAGGCGACGCTTCTATTTTTCTGTGATGTAGGAGCTTGTGTTTTTTCAGGAATGCTTTCAGTGGAAGCGACTTCTTTTGAAGTCTTTGTAATAACGGTAATTTTCTCCGCCTTTACCAGGGGGCTTTTTTCTTTTTGGGCTTCTTCACGATCAGCGAGATAATGCTCGTCGGAACTTCTTTCTATAGATTCAAGATTCTCTGTAGTGACCTCATAAGATTGATCTTCGCTTACTTCTATCGGATCCAAAGCGAGAACTCCTTCACCTTCAAAAGTAGGATTACCTGACCGCATGAAGAATAAGGCGGCTCCTAATAACAAAACTGCTGCTGCCGCTGCATATCGCATCCATGGTTCCATTGCAACCACCTTTGTTTCTCGATTCTGTACGGTATTATGCTTGTTTTGCCATTCAGATTGAATCGCATTCCATTTTTGACGTAAGTCAGATCCTTGATGCACTTGTAGCCCTTCCCAAGCATCAGCTAAGAAGTCATCTTCCAATGCGCGCTTCTCTAACTCAAAGCGCTCCTCTTTCGAAAGTCCTTGAGTGACAAACTTTTGTAATAGATCTTCCGTCTTCATATGTCTTGGTCCAGCAAGTGCTTGTTGGCCTCCATACAGGCTTTTAAATTTCGGCGACCGTTTTGTATTCGCGACCTCACTTGATTGAATGGTATAGTGAGTGATTCTGCAATTTCGGCATAGCTCATTTTTTTAAAGTAAAACATCTCGACGCAGGTCTTTTGAAATTCATCCAACTTCTCTAAGCATTTATGAAGGACATCTACTTGTGCATCTTTATTTACAGTATCGGGATGGAATACTTCGTCGGAATACATAAATGAAGCGGCACTTTCTTTTTGACTATGGGTTTTCCTCTTGCGTAACTTCTCAAAGCAGTGGTTTCTAGTAACGATGAATAACCATGATTTGAAGTACTCGACCTTATGAGTTAATACTTTCTTGGTCAGCTTCTCATAGATATCCATTACGGCATCCTGAGCATCCTCCTCGTTTTTGAAGTATTTGAGGCAACTACCATATACAAGCGGCATAAATGGCTCATATAGTTGCGCGAGATAGGTTGCATCTTGGGTTTCGCGATAACGTAGTAGCAGCTCTTGTTCCGTCAAAAATTAAAATATTGATTGCCTGAGTGTGCAAAAATAACGTAACCTGCATCTAAATAGCACAAGGCATTGCTCAGAACTATTATTCTGTCAGCCATCATTAAAAAATTATTAAGATTCAAAAACACTTCCTATGCTAAAGCAGACATCAATAATTTATATAGCAACTCTTATTATGTGTTTCGTGGCGTGTAAATCTAATGAAGAGATTGTGACTACTCCAGTTGAAATAGTTCAAGAGGCAGAAGCTTCTATCTTTCATAAAACGCGAGTAATTGAAGGGAATGTAAAATCTACATTAAATGAAGAGATTGCCGAAGCTGTAGTATCGAGAATGCCAAGCAATAAAGGGACGATTACGGACACTGAGGGGTATTTTAAAATACGAGTAGATACATCTGACGCGCTGCTGCGATTTAGTGCTTCAGGATATGCTATACAAGAGATTCCTATTCCATCCGAAGGGGTGCTTAATATAATCTTGGAAGAAAATGCAACAATAGAAGTACCTGAAGGAGGATTAGAGGAGGAGTTAATGATGGCAGATCATGCTGAAGTGAGGAGGTCAAGAGGTGCACCCTCCTCTACGGCCCCAGAGATGGCGGCAATGTCAAGTAAAAGGGCAGCGAGCTCAACAACTGGAGTTATCCTGCGGCCAGATGGCACTCAACAACCTACACCAGAAGCAGGACAAATCACAGCAGGGGAGTGGAATGATTTGAACAAATGGGATGATTGGACAGCGCTTCTAAGTAATAAGGATTATAGTGAAATGCAAGAACACTGGAAGCTATATCCAACAGCGAGGTATACTGTCTTCCTTCGAAATCAATATGAATTTCCTTTTCAGGATATCCCAGTAGATCTTGTGAATGAAAAAGGTGAAGTGGTTTGGACGGCACGCACAGACAATAGTGGTAAAGCTGAACTATGGGCTGGATTAACGGCTCCGCAAAAATCACTTGGGTCATATAAAGCCATCGCAATCGTCAACGGATTGAAGTTCGAAATCAAGAAGCTCACAGATATAGCGCATGGTGTCAATAATCTCGATATAAAAATAGCTTGTGCCACACCAGATGCAATAGATATTGTCTGGGCAGTTGATGCTACAGGCTCGATGGGAGATGAGATCAGATATCTTCAAAAAGAACTTGATGATGTCATCAAAAGAAGCAAAAAAAGCGTGAACAAACTCACCCTTCGCATGGGAGCTGTATTCTACAGGGATACTCAAGATGATTATCTGACAAGAACTAGTCAACTCGATACGGATATCGATAAGACTTTATCTTTTATCGCCGCTCAGTCTGCTGGAGGAGGAGGAGATTATCCTGAAGCAGTAGAAAGTGCTTTGGAAGATGCATTGGCTCAGGACTGGAGTCCGAAGGCAGTAGCTCGGATCATATTCTTAGTACTTGATGCGCCTCCTCATGAAGACCCGGATATCATAACACAACTTCAGGAGCAAATCAAAGAAGCTGCGGCCAGAGGAATTAAAATCATTCCTATAACAGCCAGTGGTATTAATAGGCAGACAGAGTTTTTAATGAAGTACATGGCGATAGCAACCAATGGCACCTATGTATTCATTACAGATCACAGTGGTATCGGAAGTGCACATCTCGATCCTGTGGTTCAAGATTATGAAGTTGAAAAACTAAATGATTTGCTCGTTCGTCTACTTAGCTATTACACACAATCCAATGGTTGCGATGCGAATGAATTTCCGAAACGGAATATCACGCTTTATCCAAATCCCACAAGCAACTTCGTAACTGTTAAGACGCCAGACCCGTTAATGAAGATCGAAATAAGAGGCGCAAGTGGGAAGCTCATCTTGAGTAAAAATGATATCTCCGCAGGAGAAGAACGAATAGAATTAGCAGGCCTTGTAGATGGTGTTTATACGATCCGGTGTATGGCTGAGGATTATGAATATAGCCAGCCGTTGATTATAGTTAGTGGGAGGTAATTAGTCGGAGAATCAAGGTGCTTTACAGACACCAATCAATATTGCTCTGTTAACTTTCTATGCCCATATTCCCACTTTGGGATGGATATTCACAAAAAAGTAGAGGTATCATATCGATTCTTGCTAACCTTTTTACCATTATTGAGGTTAGAGAGTATCCATATAGAGATAAACAAAATTATATTGGTCATCAGGGTGAAATCCTCTGTATTTATTCTTAAATAAAAAGAAAGAACAATGCTGCAGTCATCATCTCAGCAAGAGAATCATAATTCGATAGCATTAGATATAGAACCCGAGAAATCACTTGTATCCAATGTTCCTGCATGGCACAAGAATGCTAATATCTACGAAGTGCACATAAGGCAGTATAGCCCTGAAGGAACCTTTAAAGCTTTTCAGGAACATCTTCCGAGGTTGAAAGATATGGGAGTTAACATCCTTTGGTTGATGCCTATACATCCTGTGAGTAAACTAAAGAGTAAAGGAACAATGGGAAGTCCATATGCAGTCGGAGACTACTATGGTATCAATCCTGATATGGGTACAATGGATGACTTCAAGAATCTACTCAGAGAGATCCATAGATTAGAGATGCATTGTATCATTGATTGGGTCCCGAACCATTCTGGATGGGACAATCCTTGGATCTATCAGCATCCCGAATGGTATATGAAAGGGCCGGATGGGGAAATTACAGACCCACTCAATCTTCACACTGGGGAGCCTTGGGGTTGGGTTGATGTAGCTGACTTGAACTTTGATGTGCCAGAGATGCGTCAAGGTATGATAGATGCGATGGCTTTCTGGATTCGAGATATAGGAATTGATGGATTTAGAGTGGATGTTGCTCATGGTGTTCCATTAGATTTTTGGAAAGATTGCACGGACCAGTTGTTTCTTATCAAACCCATCTTTATGCTTGCGGAGGCAGAAGAACCAGCTTTAGTTAATGATGGCTATTTTGTAATGGACTATGCATGGAGCATGCATCATTTGTACAACGATATCGCCGCGACACATGGAGTCAATACAGGAGATGTCACTAAACTTCAGCAGGGAAATCTCGTAGTTGGACACGAGCAGGATGGTCCGAAAAAATATGCTTGGGATATTGATGGTATACTTCACGAGATAGGGCCACGGTATCAGAAGGGGATTAAGATGAACTTTACTTCTAACCATGATGAAAATTCGTGGGCGGGTTCAGAATTTAGGCGTATGGGCCAAGGTCATAAGGCTTTTGCTGTGCTAAGTGCTACAAAGGAAGGCATGCCACTCATCTATTCTGGTCAAGAGGCAGCTATGGATAAACAACTTGCTTTTTTTGACAAGGATGTAATTCCCTGGGGTGATTTCGCTTACCATGATTTTTATAAAACTATTCTCGGTCTTAAGAAAATGAATCAAGCATTATGGAATGGTGTTTATGGCGGTCAATTGAGAAAAGTCGATACGACCAATAATCAAGATCTTTATGCTTTCCATCGAGAAAAAGATGGAGATCAAATCGTTGTGGCAATTAACTTTTCTAATCGGACTCAGGATACTTTTATGACATTGCCTGATAGCGAGAGTTATTATAAAGAAGTGTTTACAGAGGAGATCAGGATCTCTGAAATGGAGTTTCTAATTTCTCTTGAACCATGGACTTATAGAGTATATTCGAATGTATAATGCTTCATATATTAAATGGCGGTGCGCTCTTAGATAGATTTCCTGATGAAATAGAAGGGGTTAGAATTGCTTGTCATGAGTGCCTTATCGAAGGCCCTGTTCAAGCCGAAAACCTTAAAGAGTTTGGAAAGGTTCGTTCGCAATTTCTTCCTGGATTCAACTAATAAATGCAACGGGCACTTGATTGTCCAATATTTTCGCAAAAACTTCATTGGGTGATTTGTACCCAAACCTCTTTCTTGGTCGGTTATTTAATTTGTTTTGA
>JBLIDB010000243.1:0-7050 GCA_047634015.1 Saprospiraceae bacterium | reverse complement strand
CAGACAGGCAATAATACGTGTAAAGAAATATTAGGGCTCTTCAAAATTCGGTCCAACATATAAGGTTTTCAGTAAAAGTATAACTGGAAGGGTAGCGCCTTTTCTATAGTCTATTTTTTAAAGGTGATAGAACTTACTTCATCCCAATCTATATGAACATTTTCTTTGTTTTTCCCTACCACGATAATACCATCATTGTTATCTGAAACATCTTGAGTATCACCTAATAGAATTTCATCGCCATTATGAAGTACGACTATAGAATAATCGTCATTCTTAGGAATTATTTTTTTGATATTGCGAAATGGAATTTGATATTCAATATTGCCATCATCGCCATCAAGCATTTCTGCAGGATACATCTCGTCCATATCAAACACTATGTACCCTTCATATTCATCCTCATCATAGGTCTCTAATACGCCCTCCAATCTATCTGAACTTTGAAAGAAATCATATTGTGGACCAGCTATCGTCCTATTCTCAAATGACACTTGTTTGAATTCTGTCCACGGTATTTCTATACTTCCTACTCCTTCTACATATATTCCGATTCCTCTATTGCCTTTGTTGACATCATTCGTTCCTGACATCTCTATTGTTTCATCATTATTGAGCGTCACAAGTGAAGAACTACCTTCGCTTCTTATTTTTATGATTTTTGCAAATGGCATTTCATCCTTGTAGCAACAATTATGTCCATCGAGAATATCGGTAGTAAGCCTTTCGTCAATATCCCATTTGATATATCCCTCTAATTCCGCCCCTTTTCTTGTCTCGAGTATTCCATACAGAGCAAGATCATAATCCGGCATAGAACCATGTGGAGGAGATTTGAACTGTATTAGATCAATATTCTTCCATGATAACTGGATTTTTACCTGCTCCGCATCATGCAGAACAATACGTTCTCCTATATCATTGGATCCTCCATCGACTTCAATCATTTCTCCATTCTTGAAGTATACGTCTACCCGTTCACTTCCTCTTAACTCCAATCTGTCTATATCTCCGAATAAGCAAGCAAAAGAGCGCGTGCTTCCGCCGTAATTATTACTCCATAGACTACCAATGTTCCAATCTAAATCTTTGAATAAGGACTTATCCTCGGAAGGCTTTTTATGCTTATTCTTCCGTTTTGTAGAATTAAAAACATCATGCCAGGCTACTTCCTCTTTGCCCCATCGCATATATCCCTCATAGGTCTTATCAGAATCGGTTGTAATAACGCCATAGATATATCCCAAATCTGAAATAGATTGGCCTTTGATTGTACTCACTCCTATTAGTAGGCCAATAACAGTAAAAATGATTGCTTGTAGTAGATTTTGTTTCACGTCTTGTTTGTTTTGTACTTGCAATAAAGGGCGTTTCCTTCTTACATCAAATATCATCTAGGCTCAATCGGGAGAAATCTCAACTGAATCGTACAAAAATCTTCAATCCAAGTTTTCTCTAACATAAAGAGGAACCACTAATATTTGAATATAGCAACAATATAGCGTAGCCTATTAGGACTACCCAATATAGTATTGAGTTCTTTTTAGTGGATAAGAATCAGGCTATTACTTTGCACTCCTGACTAATAGCTAGTCCCTTGTACTGCCCCCAACCATAACTTCCATTTCTACTCGGATATATATCAGAGGCTACTTTATAGCGATTAGTTGCTTGTGCTCTCGACAGAGCGGATTTCTTAGCCCAAACAAGTACTGTAATGCCTGTCCTGGTGGCTGTTGCTGTGGAAAAACCGCTAATGCACTTTGGCTTATTAGATGAAGTCGCCAAAGCCCTCGAGATTCTATCATTATTATTACTTTGGTGCATTTGGATCATAAAATCACTTTACTCCCGGAATGACATGTATTACAACTCTTATAAGAACTTTGAGCCTTTACATCATTAACAGCAACGCACTGGCTCATGCTTACTGGAAGTATTACACCTGCCCCGTTCGTAAACAAAGTAGAGGTTCATATCGCATCGAATATTAGCTTACCACGTTATTCTAAGAAAATGATTGACGATCTCCTTGGAAGTCTTCGGAACAAGCAATTAGTAGCAATAACAGAATAAAAAGCTGTACTAATTTCACTGGTATTGGATTGAATATTTTTTTATTGAATAAAGTCATATTAAAAGCAAATTAATACACTCAATTTTAAATAATAAAGCATGTTAGCACCAGCCTTAATCCAAATAAAATACTTTTAATTTGTGGTTTTGCAAACAAATATATTTATTTTTAGAAAAAAGTAATACAATATTCAATACACCACATTTGATCTCCGACTAATTATCAATTCATAGTGGTTTCTCCTAGTAGTTCCTGTTAAAGGAACATGTAGTTTTGCGCGCTTAGTTCGAAACCATTACCTATGTCTGAAAATACCCCCGCTGAATTATATGATGTCGTTGTCTTTGGCGCGACTGGATTTACTGGAAAATTAGTCGCTGAATATCTATTCAAAAAATATGGTGTTGAGCAAAACTTGAGATGGGCGATAGCCGGTCGTTCAGAAAGCAAACTACAAGCCACCAGACAATTTATAGCGAGTGATAAACTTCCATACATTGTTGTAGACAGTACGGATAAATCAGCCATTGATGATTTAGTGCAGTCAACCAAGGTAGTATGCACTACTGTTGGGCCCTATGCCAAATATGGTTCTTCCTTAGTCGCATCATGTGTAACTCATGGAGTAGATTATTGCGATCTATCTGGTGAAGTCCAATGGATGCGAAAAATGATAGATCTATACCATGAGAAAGCCATAGAAACTGGAGCAAGGATTGTACATAGTTGTGGGTTTGATTCTATCCCTTCAGATATGGGAGTATTCTTTCTCCAGGAAGAAGTCAAAAAGCGCATTGGAGGGTATGCCAAGCATGTTAAGTTTCGGGTAAAAGCAATGAAAGGGGGATTCAGTGGGGGAACATACGCAAGTCTTACTAACGTACTCAAAGAAGCTGAAGAGGACAAATCTATATTCATTACACTGCTCGACCCTTATGGCCTTAATCCCAAAGGGCAAAGGCAAGGAGATGACAATCCCGACTTCCAAAAAGTAATTTTTGATAAGGACTTGAAACAATGGATCGCACCATTTGTAATGGCGACAATAAATACTAAAAATGTTCGTCGTAGCCATGCATTGTCAAGCTATAAATACGGCCGCCACTTTCGCTATGATGAAGCTGTTATTACGGGGCCAGGATTGGGAGGTCGAATAAAAGGTATAGGTATGACTGCCGCATTGGGAGCTATGATGGCAGGAAAGCCTGGTTCAATGTATAGAAAATTAGTGGATCGCTTTTTACCAGATCCAGGAGAAGGTCCCAATGCCGCTGATAGAGAAGCTGGATTTTTCAATATTCTGCTGCTCGGATTAATGCAAGATGACAGTATTATTACAGCTCAAGTAAAAGGAGATAGAGATCCTGGTTATGGATCTACTTCTAAAATGCTTGGAGAAAGTGCAGTATGTCTCGCTTTAGATCGTGACAAGACGAATCTCGAAGGTGGCGTTACTACTCCTTCAATAGCAATGGGTAATGTATTACTTCAGCGATTACAAGATAATGCTGGATTAACTTTTACCATTAAAGACTAAAATTAAGGGCTTTAGGATTCTCCAATTCGTTTTCGTTTCCCAATTTGAAAACTTAGATATAGTTTTAAAAAGTAGTTGCTGTTTTTGATGTCATCTCTTTCGATAATCAGAGGAATATTTTGAGGGTAGATATCTAACATAACACCAGCTTCAATAGCCTTAACTTTCTTCTCGAATGCACCCATCGACCAGTGCATTGCTAACTTTCCATGCAGTCCGATTGCAGGCGTGAGGCCGTCCCACCCTTTCCAAAAAGATGTGCCTCCATAAATTCTTTCAAAATCAAGAAAATCTTGCTCCAATTCCTCACTGTAAGAGATAGTTTCGAGAAACTGATCAGTAATATCACTTCTGGTTCTAACGACTTGCAGATAATAAGGTTTCAATAGCCCTATAGACGCTCCGCCTTCATAGATCCAACCTACAGCAACCCCTTTTCGTCTTGTTTTCTCAGATAGATAGTGCTTCTCTCCGCGACTATACCTTAAATTAAAGAATTGATTCGCCTTGCCAAAAATATATGAGCTTGGTAGACCGAACGCTCCTTCTATACTTCTTCCTATCGGAGGTTTTGTGTGTCTTCGTTCCTGCCTATGCCTAATATAACCGAATTCAAAGTTCTGATAGGTTGTACGATCGTAAGATCTCAGTCTTCCTTTCCGATAAGAAACCGCCCATCCTTGTGGAAAAATTCGACCTTCCCAAGTTGTCTCAAAATCATAGACGACTCCCTTTAGATTGTAGTTTATTGGTTTCGGTTGAAAAGTAACCTGCGCACAAACATGCATACTCGTAAAAAAGAGACAACTACAGACCAGAATAGAAATAGAACTAAAACTATATTTCATAATCGAAAGATAATACATTCTTCATTGATTTATTAAATCCAGTATAAAGGAGATGATGTCTTCCCCTATCTTCGCAAGAGATGTCTCGAAAAAACCCTATTCTTACGATTGTCACATCTAAGTCTTCTCCGAGGCTTGAATATATTGTACATCATATATTTCTTCAATTTCTCAATATCCAATATAGCATTGCTTCAAGCATCCCTGCAGATGATTCAATTGTTATACTCTATGGAAACGCTAATAATGATCAAAGTGTACTAAGTATTCCAAGCCATGAATTGCTCTTTCAAACAGGGAGTGATCAATTTTTGTTTAACATATCGGAAAAGGAAAACCTCCAAAAAGCCATGGCGGTTCCAGATTCCGAGGGATTTACTTTTGATTTCGATATTTTTGCGTGGCTGTTTTATTTACTATCGCGTTACGAAGAATATCAATCTAAGGACCTGGATTCACATAGTCGATATAAGAGTTCCAATAGCCTAGCATCTCAATATAGTTTTTTAGAAATACCTCTCGTAGACTTGTGGATTCTAAAGCTAACTAAGGAAATTAGGAAAAAGAATAACGTAGACCTATGGCCTAAGAAAAGCAGTCGTATTATACCTTCCCTAGATATTGACATGCCTTATGCCTACCATAGGAAAGGACTCCGCGCCTCGGTAGGAATATTTAGAGATATACTAAGCGGAAATATAGGAGGGATTCAAGATAGATGGCGATATTTCACTTCGGGCAAAGATCCTTTTGATACTTATGCGAAATTAGAGAGCCTATTAAAAAACTATTCACAAGTTTGCGTTTTTCTTCTGCATAATAATAATCCGCCTCATGATTTAAATCATATTCCTGGTACTATAGAATGGCAAAGTATTATAAAAAGGATTCACACTTGGGCTACAATAGGAATCCACCCTTCCTACGAATCTAATTCAAGAATCTCAAAATTAGAATCAGAAAAGAAAGCATTAGAAATTCATGTAGGTGAAATAGAACATAGCCGGCAGCATTTTTTAAAATTCTCCCTGCCAGCTACATACCGAAATTTAATCGCTATCGGTATTAAGAATGATCATAGTATGTTGTATCCAGATCGAATTGGTTTTAGAGCCAGTACTTCGGTGCCATTTCTATGGTATGACTTGGAAAGAGAGGAATCAACACCTCTTCTAATTCACCCATACGCGATTATGGATGTTACCATGAGATATTACATGAAGCTAAGCCCTAAAGAAGCAATTCAGAAGATCAATAGTTTAAAGAATGATTTAGCGACTGTTAATGGAAACTTAGGATTCCTCTGGCACAATAGCTCCATGTCTCGCGCCTATGGCTGGAAGAAATGGATGCCTGTTCTTTTACATTTACTTAAGAAGCGATAGCTAAGATTACAATGGTCTTCCAGTTGTATTTCTTACTATTGAAGGATTATCCCATACAATTCGGAGTGCATTAGATTTTCCTCCACCAGGATTCTGAAATTCAGTACTTCCCTTATTCAATCCTCCCATTCGCCCATAGAATCTAATAGCTCCAAGGTTCTTTTCTAATACCCATAAGTACAATTCAGAATTGGATCTATACTTTGCAACGTACGCTGCGCTTTTTACTAATAGCTGTCCGCCAAGCCCTTGACCATAAGCAGTAGGCTGTACATGAAGATTGTCGAGATATGCTCCCCACTCTTTATGATAATCCAAGAATGTACATACAAAACCCATTAGCATCTCATGCTCCTCGGCCAAAAGCACATGTTGGGTATCTGTGGGATTATTAAGTCTTTCTGTCCACACTTCTAATCTATCTCCGTGAACCTCATTCTCCAGATACTCGTCAGAGAAACTTCCTCTATAATTCATCTGCCAACTATCCGCATGAAGTTTAGCAATATTAGAAATATCCGATTTATTTGCAAGGCGGAATTTCATTGATCAGAAGGTGTTTATAGTAGCTTAAGGATTTTGATTTACATACTCCGTATAGTCCACCATACTTTGCCTGACAATTTCTTTTGCAATCGTAACATCTTGAAAGTCTTCGACAACTACTATTTTCTTTTCTAATTTCTTATAATCTTCAAAGAAATTACGAAGTTCTTTTAGAAAATGCTTTGGCAATTCAGTTATGTTCGTAATGTGATTGACGCTCATATCATGCTGTGCAACTGCAATTATCTTATCATCTTATTCTCCCCCATCGAGCATCCGCATTACTCCGATGACCCGCGCATCAATTAAGCACATCGGAACTACATCTATCTGAGTTAACACTAATATATCTAAGGGATCTTTATCATCACAGTAGGTCTGGGGAATAAAGCCATAATTCGCAGGATAATACATAGAAGAATCAAGAACACGGTCCATCCGTAAGAGTCCACTTTCTTTATCTAATTCATACTTGGCTCTGGTATTCTTAGGAATCTCAATAATAGCATTGACAATATCTGGTGATGCAGGACCAACAGTAACCTTATGCCATGGATTTGATTTATCAATCATAACCTTTATTTTTCTTCTACAGTATATGTAGAATTTAAGTGCAGTTCTTTCATCTGCTCCAGACTTAATGCACTTGGACTATCG
>JBLIDB010000242.1:0-7059 GCA_047634015.1 Saprospiraceae bacterium | reverse complement strand
ATTAAATAACCGACCAAGAAAGAGGTTTGGGTACAAAACACCCAATGAAGTTTTTGCGAAAATATTGGACAATCAAGTGCACGTTGCATTTATTAGTTGAATCCAGGTATTTTATAAAAATGTCAGAATAGTTGAAAGTGTCGAAGTCGATATCACCAGAGACATAGCGCAGGCCGATTGCGCCGATCCAAAGGCCTCTAACTATAATATGAATTAATAAATTAATCAAGAATATTGCCCATCCGGACCATAATACCAGCATTAGAATTCCAACATACGCGCTATATTCACTAATTACATTGACATCAAAATAGTATTCTAACTTTTGTAATGATCCACGACTCTCCCAGATGCCAAATAGTGCTAATCCAGAGATTAGTAATTCTAATTGCCAACTTTCTTGTTGCAATTGCTCGAGCCATTCTGAGAAGAAGTTCTCCTTCTTATTCTTCTTAGTCAAAGGGGTGTGATCGGTTGTTTCCATCTAATATTTGTGAATCATATTGTGAATATATTGAAAGCGTATGAAATGCGGATGGCTTTCCGATATATACAAGGACAGAGACGACAAACAATGCCACAACACTTAGTATAGAACCTTCAAATCCGAAGGCGCCACCAGTTATAATATCATTCCCCGTTTCAGTAGTTTCGAATACGCTGTAAACCTCATGTCCACTCACTTCAAATCCGAAAAATGTCCCTTGAAGAAAGTTCCAAGCGGCATGAAGCCCTATTGGCGCCCAGATAGATCGATATCTTACAAACAGCATTCCCATAAGAATCCCAGCAAGAAACACATTCGTTAATCCCAGCCATGTTACATTTGGATTACTGCCATGAACCAGTGAGAATAGCAATGATGATCCTAATATAGCTAACCATACATTACTGCGCCGCTCGATAGTGGGAATAAGAAATGCCCTGCTTACCACCTCTTCAAAAGAGCTCTGAATAAAAAACATGATTAAAAATCCAATAAAAAGCCCTGTATTCCAATCCATACCATCTATCCGAATTCCCCCAAACATCACTAGCGTAATGAAGCCGATCGCAAGCATAATCCACGCCAATACTGCTCCCAATCTTAATTCGCGAAACCAAGCTTTCCGAACAAAACCTGTTAAGGATAATGGCCTTTTGAAAATGACAACATGAACCAAGAGTAAACTCGCAATGGAAGCAATGATAAGCGGTATATATTCGCTCAACAGTTCTTCATATGGATTAATTAGATCTGAAGAACTACTTTCAAATGGATTTATGAATGCTATACCATAATGCAATATGACCGTGATTAGCGTCATGAAAAAGAGATAGAGGGCCGTCTCTAAGATTATGTAAATCGCCTTTAGGGCTGCACTGCCCAATTTTTGAATCATGACCGCGAAGGTAGCCGATTCATAGAGATTGCAAATGATACCTTCGATAATCTCATACTGAAGTTTACAGATTTCTTATCTTTCATAAATCTTCAAAAGGAATTACAATCATACATCTTATGAAATACCTTCTTTATATTGTAGTGACTTCTATTTTTATCTTTTTTTCTTGTAATAATCTTGGTACCTACTCTCCAAATACAAAAGTACTCGCGAAGAATATTATAACTACAGAGGCGACTAAACGCATAACTGCCACCTTGCAGCAATTTGTAGATTCAGGACAGATAGCAGGGGTTTCGGCGCTGGTGTATGAAAAAGACAAAGAAGTATATTTCGGTGCTTTTGGCTTCCAAGATCGGGAAGCAGGAATATCCATGGATAGAAATACATTGGTCAAGATATACTCTATGACTAAGCCTGTCACTGGTGTGGCATTAATGACACTTTATGAGCAAGGATTATTTGAGCTGGATGATCCAGTAGAAAAATACGCTCCTGAATTCGCGAATTTGAAAGTATCTCTAGGCTTAGATGATAACGCAAGAATGATTCTTGAGGATTCTAAACGACGGATGACCATTAGAGATTTGACGAGACATACCGCGGGTTTTGCGAATCCTAATAATTATACTCTGAAGGGTATAGGACCGATTATGAAGGAGAAAAATCCAATGAATCGTAATAATACGCTGACAGAGATAGCAGAAATATTGGGAAGTGTTCCGTTGATGTTTCAACCTGGTACAAGATGGGAATATGGTATTTGTGTAGATGTCCAAGCGCTATTGGTAGAGCGCGTATCAGGTGTGCCTTACAAAGAATATGTGCGTAAAAATGTATTGGATAAATTGGGTATGAATGATACGCGCTATTATATTCCTAAAGAAGATCGAAACAGGTTGGCGGCCATCTATCGTCGCGATGATGACGGATATTTGAATCGATTAGCTGATGCTACGGCGCATTCAGATTTCTTTACTGTATGGCCATTGATGCGCGGCGGATCAGGATTATCAGCTCGGATTGATGATTATATGACTTTCGCCAGAATGTTAGTCAATGAAGGTAGCTTTAATGGAGTAAGCATCTTAAAGCCCGAAACCGTTAAACTTATGGCAACAATCACCTCGATGAATCAATCGAAGAAAGATCTTGGTTGCCTGCTAAAGGGCAGGTAGGATTCGGAATAGACTTCGCGGTTCGGCTTCGAGATCCAGTCTCAGCGGTGGAGAATAATGGGGTAGTTGGGGAATTCTTTTGGGATGGTGCAGCAAGTACTTTGTTCTGGGTGGATCCTATCAATGAGCTTACAGCGGTGCTTTTCGTACAATTATTTCCATATGACGGAATAGGTCTACATAAACAATTCAGAGATGCCGTTTATGGTCCTTATGAAGTTTCTAACTAAGTGTAAAAGGAAGAAGATCGCTTTAGGTTTGGGCTTTGATAGAAAGCAAGATAAAGCGGATATTAGTAGGAAAAATAAGAACAACTCTTTATAGCTGCATAGTTCAAGGGATAGAACAAAATTTTCCTAAACTTTACATGCAAGTTCGAGTCCTGCTGGGGCTACTAATCAGAAGCAAAAAAATAATTACTTTAATAGGATTCTATCTAATCAAAAACTCCATAGGGAAAGGAATTGACAAATTATTATTAATTGAAATCAATATTTTGAACCTCATTACTTGGAATTGTAATATGGCATTTAGAAAAAAATGTCAATATATCGACATCTACAATATCGATATATTAGTGGTGCAAGAATGCGAATCTCCCGAGAGATTTAATAGTGTAGAGCATAACTTAAATTACACAGATTTCATATGGTATGGGGATAATATTCATAAGGGAATTGCAATATTTTCATTTAACGGATATCGAATAGAAATTAGGAAAGATCACAATCCAAGTTTTAGATATATCATTCCCATAGTTATAAGTTGTCTGAAGGCGACATATAATGTGTATGCTATATGGGCGATGCCAAATGCTTCAGATCGGAAGTTGAGCTATGTAGGGCAGATATTGGCAGGCTTAGATTACTATGATGATATAGGTGAACGCAATACAATACTTGTTGGTGATTTCAATAGCAATGCCATATGGGATGGCATAAAGAAGCATGGAAATCACGCAGATCTCATTCAGCAACTTAATCATGTGCAAGTCTATAGTATCTATCATAGACTTCTGAAAGAAGAACATGGCGAAGAATCTATTCCTACTCAATATATGTACAAGCATATTGATAAGCCTTATCACTTGGATTATTGCTGTATGGCAGAGAATTTGTATACAAGTGATCTCAGCATAGATATAGGGGAGTACGGAAAATGGAAACCCTACAGTGATCATATGCCTATTATAATAAGGGGTATTAAGTAAGCCTTCTATCGGCTACCTTGAAGTAGATACAGATGGGGGACTGGATATAAATGCTGTTGTTCTACAACTAACGGCATCAGATGCATAACGGATTTTGAAAAAATATATACTTATCTAATCAACCACTCAATCCGCAAGTTTAACCCTACTCATTACTGCCAGTGCTATTACAAAGAACAGTGCCAAAATTAGAATGCTATATCGTAGATTACCGGTGACCGATTCTACAATTCCAAAGCTGAACGTTCCAAATACTATAGACAAGTAATAGAGTAAATCATAATAACTGAAGTAAGAGTTATGTTCATCTTCACCTTCGATGAGTTTCGTAAAGCAGGCTCTGGAAGTAGATTGAATTCCTCCAAGTACAAGCCCTACCATCATCGCAATACCATAAAATACAATTTTGGCCTGAACGAAATATGCGGCAAGGCAGATTCCCATCCAGATACATATCATTATCATGATTGCATATTTACTTCCTTTTTTCTTGGCAACCCGGGCAAATAGCAAAGAACCGGCTATTGCTACTACTTGTAGAATGATAACGGTAAGAATCAATTCACTGCTTTCAAAATTCAACTCCTTATCTGCAAAAATTGTCGCCAGATAAATGACAGTTTGTACTCCGGCGCTATAGAAGAAAAACGCGATAAGGAATCGCCTGAGATCAACTTTGCCGAGTAATTCTTTACTTACAGCCCTGATTTTTTTATAGCCATCCGACAAGGGTTGGCGACTTCCTTTCTCAGGATTGTCTTGGGGAAGTCGACTAAAAGCAAGATATCCGAAGCCCAACCACCAAAATCCGACAAGCGCGAATCCCAGACGATAGGGAAGGGAAGACTCTTCTTCAAATCCAAAAGTTGAAGGAAATTGACTCATTGCCAGAATAAAGACAAGTAGTAGTAGACTTCCGATATAGCCTTGAGCATATCCTTTGGCACTGACGGCATCGTAGTTTTCGCGCGAAGCAATGACAGGAAGAAAGGCATCATAAAATATCAAACTTCCCGCGTATCCTATAGTAGCAATAATGAATGCAGTAGTCGCAAACCATAAAAATGATGCGTCGGAGAATAGAAATAAGGCAATACAAGATAGACTTCCTATAGTGGTAAAAAGACGTAAGAAAAAGAGGCGCTTACTCCCAGTGTCAGCGATACCTCCTAATACAGGTGCTATTATTGCAATAAGAATGTATGCAAAACTGATTGAGAATGAATAGAGTGTTGAGTCCCCTATAGTTTGCCCCAAGATGTTCACTTCATCGGGTGCTATAGCGAGAAAGTAAATGGGGAAAATAGCAGTCGAAATCACCAGAGAATAGGCGGAATTGGCCCAATCGAAGAGCGCCCATGCTCTTATGACCTTTTTATCGTCGAGTTGGATATTTTGTTTCATGTAGAGGCAGGCTTGTTTACCACAAAATAGGTTTTACAGAGCAGATAGAGGGCGCTTGTGTACATGCTTTTCTATAATATCTTCAGGCTTTACTGGTAATAGTAAGATTGAATTCTTGTGATAAATGGGAATTGTGATATCTTCCGATTTCATAATTAGGGTTATGACTCCTACGCTTAGGGTTTTGGAATCACCTGAAATTAGAATATCATGAGATTATTAATCTTGTCTCGCAATGGCGAATTGTATAGTACGAGGAGCCTCTTTTTGGCTGCTAGAAGGCGGAATCATTTCGTAAGGGTCATAGATCATATGTCATGTGACATTCAGGTGGGTAATAACAATCATGCGATTTACTACGCGGGGCAGGAATTATCAGGATATGATGCCGTAATTCCGAGAATAGGACATACAGTTACTAAGCAAGGGGCTGCGGTGATTTTACAATTTGAGACTATGCGATTACAAACTTCACTGCGCGCGGAGCCACTTTTAAGAACCAGAGATAAACTAACCTGTCTTCAGATATTATCAAGTAATGGTATTCCTGTTCCTAAGACGCTACAAATTAACGGGTATGAGGAATATAAGAGATTACATTTCAAAATAGAAAATTTTCCGAAGATTATAAAATTGCAAAGTGGAACTCATGGGTTGGGTGTTCTAAAGGCTAATGATGCCGAAACTTTGGAATCTATGATGGAAGTATTTTCAAATCTTAAGCAGAAGATGATTCTTCAAGAATTTATAAAGGAAGCTTCTGGAGTAGATATTCGGGCATTTGTTGTAGATGGTAAGGTTGTCGCCAGTATGATGCGGTCTGCCCTGAAAGGGGAGTTTCGTTCTAATTTGCACCGTGGAGGAAAAGGCCAGTCAATTATACTAACAGAAGAAGAGCGGCGTGTGGCCTTGCGCTCAACCGAGCTTATGGGGCTTGAAGTTGCGGGTGTTGATATGTTGCGTTCTTCAAGAGGACCTCTAGTTATAGAAGTAAATGCATCTCCTGGATTAGAAGGAATAGAAACCTATACACGTGTTGATGTCGCGAAGAAAATTATAGAATTTATGGAGCGAAAAGTGAAAAGTAAGAAGTAGCATGATAATAGAGAAGCAAGAGATACTCCCTGGCGAATATCAGCAAGTAAGTTTAAATGTAAGCAGACTTCCTTCAGGAACAAGAATCTATGTTGAGTGCCATGTATTTAGAGGAGTGGAACCAGGGCCTACAGTCCTTGTAATGGCAGGTGTCCATGGTGATGAAATTAATGGAATAGAATCCGTCAGACGAACACTTGATCTTGGGGTTTATAACAATATTGAAAAAGGAAACGTTATCGTAATCCCACTTTTAAATGTGTTCGGTTTTATAAATTTCAGCAGAGAAGTACCCGATGGAAAGGATGTGAATAGAAGCTTTCCTGGAACATCAGCCGGTTCATTGGCATCAAGGGTCGCGAGCGTGCTCACAAAGAAAATACTTCCTCATATAGACTACGCAATAGACCTGCACACAGGTGGTGCGTCGCGTTATAATTATCCCCAATTGAGATTTAATGCTGGAGATGATAAAGCATTATCGCTTGCTAAAGTATTTGGTGCGCCATACCTTATAGAAAAACCAAAGATTACACGGTCATTTCGCAAAGTAGCCACGGATCTTGGGAAGGTAGTTTTGGTTTATGAAGCTGGGGAGTCAGTGAGATTGGATGGATTCTCAATTGAGATAGCAGTGGATGGGATTAAACGAGTGTTGCAACATTTGGGGATGATTGAGAAAGCGCCTGTGCGAAGACATGATATGGTGTATTTCAAATCAACAGGATGGGTTCGGGCCACGGAAGCTGGCTTGTTTACATGGTCCAAAAGCAGTGGTTCCATAATT
>JBLIDB010000241.1:0-7182 GCA_047634015.1 Saprospiraceae bacterium | reverse complement strand
TGGATTATCGCTAATATCTCGTCTCTAAAGGTGTCATTAACATATAATTCCTTTAAAGCGCCGAATAAAGCAACAGTTTGATCTCGACATTTGGTGGGGATTACGGCTGTCTCTACAGGGTGATAGTATAGTTCCATTTGTTGCTCGAATCCCTTGCGCATAATTCCAAATTTTCGTGAAGGTAGCGCCTGATATTATCTACAGACACCACTATAGTGCGGTTTTGTGATTACAAAATCACAAATATTGTAACGGATTCGTAATCAATTTATTCCTCTTTCTACTTATATCATACTGATTGTCAATCCTTTAGAGGAGGAAAAATCGATTTCTAACAGGCACTAATTAGTAGAATTGTTAATTAAACCCTGCGACACAAGCGTCGGGGAATTCTATCGATTAAAAAGCTCTGACCGCACGAACTCTATAATCCTTATCCTTCTTGCTGCTGCTGCTGTAGGACTGGTTGCCATTGGTGAAGTAGAAGCGCCACGCGTTGCTGCTACTGAACTCCGACGAAGACCAATAGCTAATTGCTTAGCTAGTTGGTTCAAGCTATAGTTCCTGTTGTCATCTGATAGAGCGTTAAAACACTCCCGGTGATATACGACGAGCCATTCGTAAGTTCATTATTATTACTCGGTATCGTTGTGTTGCCGGCTAATGCGGTAGTAGCAGTAGTGCCAAGCTGTAGGTTATCGCTCGCAATCTTGTCCCGAGCTGTGAAGCCCACCTCATCGCCATCTATATAGCCTTCTACCGCAGCCTCACTCAACTGGGTGTTATCATCGCCATCCGCAAGATCCGCGGGGACTCCCGTTAGACTACTAAAAGCACCATCGAAGTGCAGCGGAAGCTTTACAAACCCTCCATCAGAGAGAAATACAATATCTCCAGAAGTACTGAGTACTTGCTCTTGTGTGGTAGAAGATATCGCTCGCTTGGCGATAGTACCATCTGATTGATGAACGAGTACATGTGAGGCTTGGGAATCATCAGAAACATCTACAACTTTCAGTGTTCCTTCGATCTCGACATCTTGGGCGCTTATGGTGACGATTACTATAAATAATAAGATTAAAATTAATGTAAAATGTGTCATGTTAGATATTTTGTTAGGATGTTAAAAACAAGAAACGAAAATATTTTTTTCATTGAAAACCTGATAAAGACTTCCAATATCCCCAATTATGACTATGCCGAATGTTAGAAAATAAGAATCGCTTGAGACATTCTATACAGGCTTTTGGTAACGGAAACTAAAAATCAATCCTATTACATTATTGGTTCCGGCTATAGATAGCTCTATTGGGAAATGATAGGGTTATGAGTGAGTTATGAGTGGGTAGAGCTCTAAAGTCCTGCTAATTCTTAAATCCTGTAAATTCTGATTTCGAGAGTTTTAGGTTTAGTAAATGTTATGAAGCTTTATTGTATAGCTAAAACGCCCTTGGACGTACTCTTGGATCCCCTGGACTCCAAGGTGCGTTCATCCTACTCCATCCCTGGTTGCTTGATCTCATACATCGTACCATCACCATTATCCTTAGCAGCATCTACGATTCGCTTAACATCTTCTAGTAATTTCTTAGCGTCATAGACGACTCCGTCCTTGATCGTATACATCACGCCTCCAGCTCTTATTACTTCATTGGCTTCTGTGAGTTTTATAGCGCCTGTTCCGTAGAGTACTTTCAGGTTAGCAAGTGGATTCTCATCGACAATTATAATATCTGCTTTCTTCCCCACTTCTATACTTCCGATCTCATCGTCCATTCCAAGTGCTTCTGCGCCACTAAGCGTTGCCGCTCTAATAACTTCTAAAGGATGGAATCCCGCCTCTCTCAATAATTCTAATTCACGGATATAAGCGAATCCATATAGTTGGAAAATAAATCCAGAATCCGATCCGGCTGTAACACGACCCCCACGATTCTTATATTCATTGATAAAGGTCATCCAGAGATCATAATTCTGTCGCCAGCTTACTTCTTCTTCTGTTCCCCAAAAATGCCAATACGAACCATGAGATATCTTACTCGGTTGATAGAATTTCCATAGACTTGGTAGCGTATAATCTTCATGCCATTCAGCTCTCCTCGCCCTATGCAAGTCTCTACTGGCTTCATAAATGTTAAAGGTCGGATCAATCGTAAAATCTAATTCTATTAATTCATTCATCACCTTATTCCAGTGATCAGAATAGGGCTCTGCCGCTTGTTTCCACAATCTACCTGCCTCTCCAAAACGATGCTGTTCATTCCGATAATTATAATCTACAGGATAATCTTGAATCGTCCGATCCGTAAAAAGCGCTTCCGGTAAGCCATACCAATGCTCCATAGATGTCAATCCTGCCTTTGCCGAATGAACTACATTCCATCGTGCTACTTCCATCTGCGCATGATGACAAGCGGATCGCAATCCTACCTTTTTATTTTCATCCAACGCAGCAGCAAATAACTTCGGTGGTAATCCAAAGAACTTAATACCATCCGCTCCATTAGATGCATTTTTACGCACCCAAGATCGTGCTTCTTCTGGCGTATTGACTCCATCCATCTCTCCCATCCCAAAGGCCGTATATGCTTGGATTCTTGGAGCTGTTATTTTATTTTCTGCACTTAGTTTTTTGTGGCGTAATACCCAATCCAAACCATTTCCACAACTGGGATCTCTAATAGTCGTAATACCATGAGCCATCCATAATTTAAAAACATATTCGCCTCCAGCCCCTTGCCACTTTCCTCCTATATGTCCGTGCATATCTATAAATCCTGGCAGGACATATGCGCCATTCGCATCGATCTCATGACCGCCTTCTTTCAATACTGGGCGCTTAGATTCATCTATCTCCACTCCAGGATATCCAACGGTTACTATCTTCTTAATGATGTTCTCTTCAACAATTATATCCACTGGACCAATAGGTGGCGCTCCAGTGCTATTGATCAAGGTAGCACCCCTTATGATTAGTTGACTAAATGGCCCTTCACCATCATTGACGATAGGAACATCCTCCATGGATTGAGCAATCATCAGGAAAGGAAGTAGAATCGAACAAAACAAAGCAGATAGTATTCTCATTATACGTAGAATTTGATGGTTGTAAGATGATAAAAAATCGACAGATTCTTAGAGGTAATGTCATTTAGCCTCGATTCTTATCAAATTATAGACTGTGATATGATGAGGCATCGTTCTTGCTTTTAGAAGTGAATTAAGAATTAAACAAGATGACTGCGAATAACTCATTGACAGCCAGATACTTCAGCGTTTTTCTTTGCATAGCCGTTGCTATGCAAAGAAAAAAGAGCTTCGTCCTGACTACCAAGCAGTTATTCTCGTCAATCAGCCCAGTTCTTAAATCACTTCTTATATTTACGGTATAAATTAAGTTTTAGACGACTCTAAATTTAATAACACAAATAGACTAAAAATGAGTATTGTTGAAATGAAAGTCCCAGTAATCGGGGAATCAATAAGCGAAGTAACGCTATCATCATGGTTGAAAGGTAATGGTGACTACGTCGCTCTGGATGAGCCTATTTGTGAATTTGAATCAGATAAAGCAACATTAGAATTTCCGGCAGAAGCTGCTGGAAAACTAACCTACGTCGCCGACGAAGGAGATGATTTAGAAATAGGCGCGCTCGTAGCCAAAATAGATACAAGTGTCGCGGCACCGGCAAGTGCCCCAGCAGCAATTGAAGAAAATGCTCCTGCTGCAAAAGCTGAAGCTCCTGCAGCCGCACCGGCTAGGACATCATATGCTACAGGTCATCCTTCTCCAGCCGCAGCCAAAATAATGGCAGAGAAAAATGTCGATCCATCAAGTATTACAGGAACTGGCAAGGATGGACGGATTACTAAAGAAGATGCTGTAAAAGCTTCTCCAACGGTTCCTTCTACTGCTAGCGCGACGGCTCCTCAATCTATACCTGTATCTGCTTCATTTAGCAGAGAAACAAGAAAAGAAAAGATGTCTCGCATGCGTCGTACCATTGCTACAAGGTTAGTAGCAGCAAAGAACGAAGGCGCCATGCTTACTACTTTTAACGAAGTAGATCTTACCAATATAATGGCATTGCGAAAGCAATATCAAGAGACGTTTGTAAAGAAATACGGAGTAAAATTAGGCTTCATGTCTCTATTTGCAAAAGCTTGTGCACAAGTCCTTATGGAAATGCCACAAGTGAATGCTATCCTCGATGGAAACGAAGTTATATATCATGATTATGTAGACATTTCTATAGCAATATCGACGGATACAGGCCTTGTAGTTCCTCCTGTCCATAATGTCGAATCTTTAGGATATCATGATGTAGAAAATCAAATAAAAGTACTTGCTGGGAAAGCAAGAGATGGTAAATTGACACTGGATGAGATGAAGGGAGGAACCTTCACAATTACCAATGGTGGAATATTTGGTTCGATGATGAGTACTCCAATTCTAAATCAACCTCAATCTGCGATCCTCGGTATGCATAACATCAAGCAACGGCCAATCGCTGTAGATGGAGAAGTGAAAATCAGACCGATGATGTACTTGGCATTATCCTACGATCATAGAGTTATAGATGGCAGTTCTTCAGTAAAATTCTTAGTGAAGGTTATTGAATTATTGGAAGATCCTATGCGATTGATGATGGGGCTGTAAGATGTAGGAATGCAGAACTAGTATAATAACTTAGAAATATTAACAATTCACCCGCTATATCTCCCTCAAAGGACGCATAGTACTGCGTCGTTTGAGGGAGGAAAGCTGTGTGAAATCCGTATTGAAGTGATTTGTTACTTTATGCTATCGCATTCATTGAAAGAACTTGAAGTAATTATATTTACACCTAAACTATAATTACTAGCCTGTGACATTACAAGCGCTTTTTTATCTGCTATCTGCTCATCCTGAGATATTGGGGTTCTTCTTTTTGGCGATTCCGTTGACGGCCTTCTTAGCGAGTATTTTTGGAAAGGGCGAAGGTCATCTGACACCATGGAAGCAGCTTTATTGTGTTTTAGTCTATATGGCAGCTATACCTGGAATTTTTGCAATTACCCTTAATGTGTATTTCTTTCTGTTCGAACGAAGACCGATCATGGAGAGTAATATTTATACGCAGATCATTCCAATTCTCATAATGGTACTTACACTATGGCTGATAAGGAGGAATGTCCCATTTGAATTGATTCCGGGATTTGATCGATTAGGAGGGCTAGCAATGATCATATCCGCAGTACTTGCTACCATGTGGCTATTGGATAAGACACATATTATAGCAATCACAGTTATACCATTCTACTATGTACTTATTTTTATGGTTTTTGCCTTCATTGGCATCCGATTTGGAATGAAGAGGTTGTTCAAGGCTTAAACTTTAAATAAACTACTCCACAGCAAGCGTACGGAGTATCGCACCACACAAGTCTAACGCTAATTGACTTTGCTTCTCAAAGATGTTTTTAGTAAACTCTGCGTCGCATGCATCGGGGAATTCTCTTGATTAAATCAACAAAATGATACAAGCCCATTGTCAAATTTGCACGTCCAGCTTACATTACCTAACTCACTGACATTAAACTTAAATTTTCCTTCTATCTCAATCTCATCATCGTCATAAATACATTTTCCCGTAAACAAAAGATCCCCTTCAGCAATTTATTTGTTTTCATTTATCATTATTGAAAGCATACTTTAAGAGCCTACTAGTTCGTAATAATCTAAACCTATATCTCTCTCCTGAATTCGGCGCACTGAAACGGTAATAGGAGACAGTAGGTGATTCGTATTCGCTATTACATCAGGAGAATTTAGAAATATATCTACAGCGTAATAAAGATTTCCAGCTCCTAACATAGCTTTGAAGTGCATTACGGAATCTACTCCTTGGAACACAATTCCATCACCAATAATTTTTTCGTTATTGAGCTTACTTTTAAATCCTGTGCTGTAGAAAATAGTTGAATCACCACAACCTAGTGAAACAAACACTATTTAGAGTACTATCAAATAGTATTTTGTTTGATCTAGTACTTTGCAAATGATCTCTTCTTAGAATCGAAATATTAAAGTGTACTATTAATTCCTGTGATTAGAAATAAAGCTTCATTCTCTCTTGCTTTACTTCGACTGCTTTTTAGCTAACCCAAATATTCCTTCTAACTGACAGAACAAATCCTTATTCCATTCTTGGAATCGATCAGGAAGTGCGCTATAGCAATATAGAAGTATATCCATAGTCTTGATATGATCTACTCCCAATATTACTTTAAATGGCTCCAACTGCAAATCATGTGCTACAAGAAAATCTTCAATATTTATATCAGCAACTTTAGGATATTCAAGTCGTGGATTACTCTCTACGAATGCCATTATCGCCAGTAATAGTGCAATATTTACCTGCGTCGGATCGAAGAAGCCATTGATTAACTGTTCTCGAGAAAGGATGATGACACCATCTTCGCTATAGATTTCGGCGGCATGTAGTTGCTCGATATTGGGCGTCGGAAACGGATGGTTGTACACCACTATTTGATTCAATTCATTATAAAGAAAGTCTTCCCTACCAAAAATTAAGCGCTGAAATTCATGGGCTATAAGACACTTAGAATCCTCTTCAAGTTCATAGTCCTTTTCTCCTTTAAGTGTGAAGTTCTTGACTTTTACAAACAAAGAAATTCTCTTTTCAAACCGACCAAGATCTTCTGGACTCAATGATTTGGCAAAATTGGAGTGATGTGTCATCCAACTTTTCAACTTCATGTCCAAGGGAGGTGGATTGCGCTTCCAGTATTTTTCATTGATCTGATATTGAAAAACATATAACAATACCAGAATAATAATGGAAGCCATAAAAGCCAACGTATGAATTGTACTTGTCTCATAATAGCCATTTGCCATAAATAAGATGGCATAAAGAACAAAAGGGAGCGCTAAGAATCGAGCTGGAGATCTTGAAAGCATTCAATATATTTTCTAACATGAAGGTATAGACTTCATAGTACATATGTCAAAAGTCCTCAATATTAATGACCTTTACTTTGAGGTCAATTAAAGTATCCGTAGGAGCATCTACATGTATAGATTTGGAGGATTAAAATTATTAGGCAAGAGCGTATGAATGTCTGTTATTTTGGTATCATTGACATTTTCAAGAACATAAGTGAGCCATTCTCTTGGAT
>JBLIDB010000240.1:0-7221 GCA_047634015.1 Saprospiraceae bacterium | reverse complement strand
GGAAAGAATATTCGACTTAACAAGGATGGATGGGTACCCGCACCTCCAGCGCCAACTTCACCGCCAGTAGCTCCTAGGATAGGAGCTCCATCAGTCCACCCCGCGCCACCTGCTCCACCGATAATGGTGGCTCCTCCCGCACCGCCTGCGCCCCCCGCACCACCTGCTCCACCGATAATGGTGGCTCCTCCCGCACCGCCTGCGCCTCCCGCGCCACCTGCTCTACCGAGAATGGTGGCCCCTCCCGCACCGCCTGCGCCTCCCGCACCACCATCTCCAACAGAATATATTAATGAAATGATTCAGGTTGGGGCGACATTCTATATGAATGATAAGGAGGTCTCAGTAGAGGAAGTACAGCGGATGACCACTAAGAGCGATTTTGATGCGTCTATTCGAACGAAAAAAGTAGAAGGCAAATACCAAGTTTATCTGAAACAGTAGATAGAAAGGAATTATTAGGATATACAGCGTTGGAATTTTCAGTTTGAGAATTCCAACTTTTCATTTATTAGAATCGTAAATTTTATAATACTAAAGTTGCAATTACTGTTCTGCTATCTTCTTTACTCAGAACAAAATTACGCTTTTTAAACATTCCTATCATCTTATAATTGTTAGCAAACGTATAGGCGTGCATAGTTTTATAATTTAGATCTCGAGAGATTTGAATCATCTTATCCATCATTAAGGAAGCTAAGCCCAGTCCTTGCCACTTATCACCGACAATAATAGCAAATTCAGCTATTTCATCGCACTCACATCCAATTCTGGCAATTGCAATAATCTCATCATCAGTTTCAGTATTGTCAATTGCTACTAAGGCCATTTTACATTTGTAGTCTATTGTTGTTAAATCCTCGATTAGTTTTTGAGAAAACACGGGTATATATCCTAAGAAACGCTGTAGAATACTATTGTCGGAAAAATTTCGCTTTATTTTCTCAGGATGATCACCATCGTTCGAATGGACAGGTCGAATCTTTACTATATTTCCATCTTTGAGCGTTTCGGATGTTGTGTATGCAGCTTCTTGTTGATTCATTCTTCGTAAAGAGGTATTACTTCGAAAGTAGGAAATTTCTGCGTTAAAAGGATTCTTTGTGTAAAGAAGTGATTTAATAATGGAGGACTAAATCGACAGGGAAGGCTTTTATTATTCACGAAGCTCATTTTGAGTCCTGTCTTCCGTACAGGCTGGTGAAATGGACATAATACTTTGATCGGAGATAGTCATTGTATTCTTAGATCACTTCATAGACTCTTCATATGGAGAGCCCGCATAGATTATCATTATTACTTATTCGCTATGCTATGAGCTTGTTTTGTATAGTCTATTGATATATACCGATCGACTAATTAATTCCATATATTGGGGCAACTTGAATCTCCAAGGTTCTTTCTCAAATATTGTCATATATGTCCTTAATAATTGTTCTGATCGGTATTGCTTTCCTTGTTTTGCTGATAGGTTATTTTAAACTCAATACATTCCTTGCCTTTATAGTGGTTTCTATAGGAATCGGTCTTGGTGTGGGAATGCCGATCTTAGATATTTCAGCAGCCTTACAAAAGGGTATAGGAAGTACTTTGGGGTTCTTGGTCATTATTCTGGGATGCGGCGCAATGCTTGGGAAATTGGTTGCGGATAGTGGCGCAGCTCAACGGATATCAGATAGCTTAATAGCGCTATTCCCTCATAAATATATTCAGTGGGCAGTTGTCCTCACAGGCTTTCTCGTAGGTATACCGATGTTTTATTCTGTAGGATTTGTAATCTTAGTCCCACTTGTATTTACGATAGGAGCAGCTACGCGATTACCATTGCTATATATTGGTCTTCCGATGTTAGCGGCACTCTCTGTTACACATGGATATCTTCCCCCTCATCCAGCACCTACTGCATTGGTAGGCCAATTTGGAGCGGACATGGGTTTGACATTATTGTATGGATTCATAGTAGCAATTCCAGCAATCATATTGGGAGGACCTGTATTTGCAACCACCCTCAAAAAATACAATCCTAAGCCATTAGCGGAATTTATGAATCCTGTAAGACTCACGGATGCCGAAATGCCGAGCTTATCGGTAAGTATTCTGACAGCTTTGCTTCCTGTATTATTATTGGGATCATCAGCAATCGCAAAATTAATTGTTAGTGCTGATTCGATTGGATTCCCATTTATTGAATTTATAGGAGATCCGGTGATTGCCATGATACTTTCAATCCTAGTGGCAATATTCACGCTTGGGACATGGCAGGGAAAGACTATGGTAGAAGTAGGGAAGTCCTTTGAAGGGGCCATCAAAGGAATCGCAATGATCTTGCTTATCATCGCTGGTGCCGGAGCACTTAAAGCAATCCTTGTAGAAAGTGAAGTCAGTGCATTCATAGGTGAGCAACTGGCAGTAATGGATGTATCTCCGTTAGTTTTGGCATGGGGAATTGCAGCAGTTATAAGAGTATGTGTTGGATCTGCTACAGTTGCAGGACTCACAAGTGCTGGAATTGTTGCGCCGCTCATTCCGCTAACTGGCGCCGATCCTAATCTTATGGTATTGGCAACGGGAGCTGGAAGTCTGATGTTCTCACATGTCAATGATAGTGGATTTTGGATGTTCAAGGAATTCTTCAATATGTCAGTAGTAGATACTTTAAAAACCTGGTCTGTGATGGAAACCATAGTTTCTGTCGTCGGACTATTGGGGGTATTAGTGTTGAATGTTATCATTTCGTAACCAGTTTAGAGATTTTAAATCACGTGTGAAATTAGGTAATTTCGGCCTTGCTCTACAGTCATTGTAACAAGGTTATTGAGCCAAGCCGAAATGATGGTTACTTATTTCACTATTGATTGTAGAAAGCTTATAATAAATGGAATCTATTTCTGTTTTGTATTCTATAAAGAATTATAAAAATGACTCCAGAAGAAAACTTACAACAGCTAAATATTACCCTTCCTCCTGCGCCTAAGCCTTTAGGGGTTTATAAGCCATTTTTAAGAGTAGGAAATATGGTATATGTCTCAGGACATGGGACTGTTCAAGAAGACGGTTCTCTTATTATAGGTCGTATCGGCCAAGACATGGATATAGAAGCAGGAAAGTTGGCTGCAAGACAAGTTGGCTTAGCAATATTAGCAACACTTAAAGCAAATTTAGAAAGCCTAAATGAGATAGATCGCGTGGTCAAAGTCTTAGGAATGGTTAATGCAACGAGTGATTTTGAAAGACATCCATATGTTATCAATGGCTGCAGCGAATTATTCCTTGAGGTATGGGGAGAAGCCAATGGAGTAGGTGTCAGAAGTGCCGTGGGCATGGGAACACTGCCAGATAATATTCCTGTGGAAATAGAAGCACAATTCTTATTACGCTCATGACGTGGTATGAAGTAGAAAGTGAAGACAGTCTATCAACACCCGCCTTATTAGTTTATCCGGATCGAGTGGCGAGCAATATAAAGCGTGCTATTTCTATCATAGGTGACACCGATCGCTTACGTCCTCATGTGAAGACCCATAAAATGCTCGAAGTGGGAAAAATTCAAGTAGCGGCTGGACTCTCAAGATTCAAATGTGCCACTATAGCAGAGGCAGAAATGATGGCAATGGCAGGAGCAAAGGATGTATTGGTAGCTTACCAGTTATTGGGTCCTCGCATTAGCCAATTAGAACAGCTTAAGAATCAATATCCGGACGTTATCTTCTCTTCACTGATAGATAGCATAGAAGGGCTTGACTTTCTAAAAACGATTGATAAGACTTCGAGTCAAATCCATGTTTATATAGATCTCAATGTTGGCCAGAATCGGACGGGCATAAAAATTGGTTCAGTGTTGACAAGCATAATCGAGCGTCTTGTTTCTGATGATACAATAGCTTGGGAGGGCTTCCATGTTTATGATGGTCATATTACAGAGTCTGATTTGGAATTTAGGACAGATGATGTCGAACGAGCTATTTCTGGGATAGCTTCAGTATTAGAAAAGTATCCACAAGCAAAGATAGTAGCTGGAGGCAGTCCTACTTTTGGGGTACATGCATTACATGAGGATAGAGAATGCAGTCCTGGGACATTTGTATTTTGGGATTATGGATATCAATCCAAATATCCCGAGTATCAATTCCAATACGCCGCTGTAATCGCCACTCGTATCATTTCAAAGTTAGATGATCATACCTTTTGCTTAGATCTCGGATATAAGCATATATCAGCAGAAATTACGCCTCCACATATTCATTTTCTGAATGTCGGCCCCTATCAACAAAGAGGACATAGCGAGGAACATTTAGTGATCCGATTCAAAGAAGCACAGTCATTACAATTAGGGGATGTCTTATATGGTATCCCAAGGCATGTTTGTCCTACGGTAGCGCTATATAATTTTGCCAATGTTGTAGAAGATGCAGCACTCACTGGCAAATGGAATGTGATTGCTCGGGATTTGGAGTTGGGGTAGAATAATTCCAAGGTATATTGTAGCTCTCTGGATCAATGAGTATCTTCACTTTAAGTATAAAAGAGGAAATTGTTAGAATGTTCCTTTTTTTACAGAGGTTAGCTATAATGAAAAAGAACAAGAATGACGAAAGCAAATTTTAAAGTTGACACAAGTATAACTTCAATTCTCGGAGAAAACTATAGGTCGACTGAGTATGCACTTAAAGAGCTTATTGATAACTCTTGGGATTCTGATTCTAATATTGTTCTTATTACCATGCCAGAACCATTTGGAAAAGCTGAAATAATGGTAGAAGACAAGGGGTCGGGTATGACGGAAAAAGAAATTCGAAATGAATATTTATTTATAGCAAGAAGTAGAACTTCACGAAAAGGAAGTATAACACCTTTGAAAAATAGGAAGGTTAAAGGAAGAAAAGGTATTGGCAAGTTTGCTGGATTACTAATTGCTGGTGAGATGATCTTAATTTCAAAGGCAAGAGGCAAACAAACAACACTACAAATAATAAAGGATGACCTCCTGAAATGGCGTTACGACCTTGAGAAATTGGATTTGCCAATATCCACAATTGACTGCGACCCAAGTGAAAACGGCACTATAATTATTCTAAAGAATCTCAATCAAAATTTACATTTCCCCAATCCCCTTAAATTAAGCCAACTACTAATAACAGAGTATGGAAGGGAGAATGGGTTTGAAATTAGAATTAATGAAAAATTATTGGATATACAAGACCTTAAAGGGACTTCCGAAAGTGGCATGGAGAAATTAGATTTAGCTGGTAATGTAAATTACTCTTTCACGATATCAGATGAGAAGAAGAATTTAAAGCAATCAGGTATAGCAATTAGGGTTGATGGTAAGATTATAGGCAAACCTTCTTATTTTGGGTTGGATGAGGACGAAGAAATACCTAAAGGCTTACTGAAAAAGATTTTTGCGGAAGTTGAAGTAGATGGCTTAACAGACGATATTACAGCAGACTGGGGAGCGATTTTTGAAAATTCAAAAAAACTTGAAGAGGTTCAAAATTTCATACGGCCTAAACTGAAAGATGCAATTAAGGAAACTTATGGGCAGCAAATAAGCTTAGCCAAGGCACGGCTACAAAAGAAAATAAATCGGGAACTTGAAAAACTTCCTGAGTATAAGAGGGTTTTTGCAGAAAGAGCATTGGATAAGGTTCTGAAGAATTATTCTAATGAGTCAGAGGAAAAAATTGATACGGTTATATCTGTGGTTCTTGATACTTTAGAAAAAGATGAATACTATGAAGTTCTTCTTGACATTGAAGAGTCTTCGGGTAAGCAAATCATGGATTTCGCAGATGCACTATCTGAATTTGGACTTGTTGAACTATCAATTATTGGAGCACAAGCAAAGAATAGAAACAAATTCTTAGACTACTTTGAAAAACTAATTCTTAATGAAGAGGCTTCGGAAGCTGAGGTGCATAAATCACTTGAGAGAAATTTATGGCTGTTAAACGAAAATTTTTCATTGATGGCTTCTAATGTCTCATTGAATAGAATTTCGAAAGACTATCTCGAAAAGAAATATAAAGGCGAGAGAAAAAATAAAAGATCTGACTTGGTACTATGTCAAGATTATAAAGATGACATTTTACTAATAGAACTTAAAGAGCCCAATAAAATATTAGGTAGAGATGAACAAGGGCAAGCCGAAAAATATAGAGATGACCTGAATACGATGTTTCCAAATTCACATATAACAGTATTGGTGCTTGGGAAAAGTTTAAACCCCAAAATGTCAACCAAGTACGACAATGAAACAATAGTTTTAGATAGCTATAGGAATTTAGTTAATAAAGCAAGAAGCCGCATGGATTGGTTAGTTAAAGAATTAAAAGTACACTATAGCTAACAAGCTTATGGGGATATACTTGGCTATCCTCAAATCCGCTTCATGTCACCGAAGCGTAATAGAAACACTGAAAATAAAGTGATTTCGGCCTAAATCAAACTAAAATCTAATGACCAGAAAGGAATTTGTGAAATCATGTGGGATTCTTGGAGTAAGTATATCATCTTATACGGCTTTAAATTCTTGTAGTAAAAATTATGATATCGTACCCAGTTTCGAAGGGAAAGTAATCCTAATAGGGGCAGGGGCAGGTGGATTATCTGCGGGGTATTTACTTCAACAGGAAGGTATTGATTTTGAAATTCTGGAAGCTTCTTCGATTTATGGAGGTAGAATGAGAATAGATACAGATTTTGCGGATTTCCCCATACTATTAGGAGCGGAATGGTTAGAAACGGATACAAGTATATTTGAAAAATTCGTTAACGATTCTTCCGTGCAAGTAAATGTAGGGACCATTCCAGATGCACCAGACCGAAAGTTTGTTAATGGTTCTTGGTACAATTTTTTTGAAGAATATATTGTCCCTTCTATTTCAACCAAAATAGTATATAATTCAATTGTTCAATCTATTGATTATTCTGGTGACCAAGTTATTATTACAACACAGAATGGAGTATTTAATGCTGATAAAGTGATTGTCTCAGTTCCACTTAAAATTCTTCAAGATGGGGATATTAATTTTAAACCAAATTTGCCACAAAAAAAAGTGGAGGCGATAAATGATACAATCATATGGGAAGGATTTAAAGCCTTTTTTGAATTCTCTGATAATTTTTATGATGACAATTATGAATTTCAAATTAGCCCTTCGAGTGATGGAGAAAAGATCTATTATAATGCAGCCTTCGGTCAAAATACAAACAAAAATA
>JBLIDB010000239.1:0-7379 GCA_047634015.1 Saprospiraceae bacterium | reverse complement strand
CGTGATTACAGGTTGGATCTAAGTATTCAACTCACGCATTTATGTTTTTAGTATCATCTCTTTTATTCCGAACCATTGTATACACCACCCGAATAAAATGGTCCGGTCAAATATTGTTCGCTAATCCCAGTTCCAACATAGCCTTCGCCATCCAATACAAATGCAACCGCTCCGTGTTTTCCAGAATCAGGAAAACTTGCAATTGGTGTCCATGTAGAATCCACGGGATCATCTTTATAAAAATCATCTAATGGCCTATCAATATATTCGTTGGCTCCACCGTTTTGATTCATATGCTCAACAATGCCATGACCAAGTCCAACATATGCCATGCCATCTATTACAAACGATATCGAACTCCCTCTTCCAGGTCCTGGAAGGTCGGGAATGACTCCCGCATCACTCCAATTTCCCGTTCTTGGGTGTCTCTCGGTGGAAGTAAGTGAGGTCGGGCAGTCCTTTTGCCAACCGACATTTGTAAATATATATTTACAATGTTCGTCTAGGCTGTAAATCTGTAATCCTTCAACAGGATCATTAATTGCTAAAATAGCATCAGTGGTCATACGAGTGAGTAAAAAACCACGATTCTCTGATTGCAGATCCAGTACTGCGCTCGTATGCGGTGCAGTGCCATCTTCATTAATACTAAGTGGAACCTTTTGATTGGAGTGAACCTGTGAATAAAGGGGTATGTTCAATATCAATATCAGACTAAAGTTGCAAATTAAATATTTCATGATATCGGATTTTTACTTTTATAATATTGTAGTCTGACACTTAAATTACTTCATGGAATCAGATGCAATAAGACCTTCTAATTTATCCTCAAATATCATCAATTACAAGCTCCAATCGCCGCATTAAAAAACCCACCTGTTGACACGGTAAATCCAGCATTCAAAACAATGTCATTTTGAGCAGTATATAACCTCGTTCCAAAATTCGGAATTTGTCCATTAGAAGTAATATTTAGCGCTCTGTAAGTACTTACGTATATAGCATCTTGATTTTCATTGTTATTTACAATCTCAAAATTAGCAACACAGCCTAATTCTGCAGGATCATAAGCACCTACTATAAATACCTAACGGTACCGTATCAGCAGGGTTTCCAGAGACGTCTGACACGCCCGATAAAATTACACGGTAAGCTGAAGATGCTCGATTGTTCAAGGAGGCACCTGATTCGACAACTTTAATTGTATTGCCACTACAACTTACTATTCCTGGTATTTGATCACCTGTTACCAAATCCACTATGGTAGCACTGGCCCCAGTGGCCCCGTTATCACATAATTGTTCATTATAGGTTACAGAGATCTCATCATTAGCAGCTTGATCATAAATATCATCAATCGGTGTTGGCACTCCAAATACAACAGACTTCTGTCTATCTATTAACATAGGTACTATCGCTGAACCATTCGTATTCGCACCATCATATATTACGGTAAGTCTAATATCATCTGGCCCATCTTCTGCAATGTCCGTGAGCTGCCAGTTCTTTGTATCACCTACTGGCAGATCTGAAAGTTGAGCAGGACTATATGAAAACGTTGGTGACGCTGTCCAGGTGCTACTCGCAGCTCCTGGAGGTCGATATTCTAAACTGACCTACTCATCTTACTCCTATCATAACTTCTCATAGTAATTGGGAGTATGCCATTGTCACTCACATTCACAATCCTTCCTAGTTGGTTCAATCATATCTATGCTACTACAGTCAATTAGAAAAGTAACCTTCAGGTCTATAGATTGACTATAATTACGATCTGGATTAAAATTACCATTGAAGGCACACTCAGGCTCAACTCTGATTCTAACCTGATGATTAGATACTTTGATTGCAGGATCTTGTCGAATTGTAATAGAAACTTCAGCTTCATCCCCTGGACCAATGTTGAGCAAGGTAACTTGGCCACTCTGTCCTTGTATAAGAATCAATGCGCCATTTGAATTGAAAACCGCATCTTGATACACCACAAAATTTGTAGCGTTCAGCAGGCTATTGTTCTTAACTACAATTTTAAACTCTTGACCAATATTGGGAACAACATTTACGGCTTGAACTGGAAATCCGGCTTTCGGCGTTATTGCAAATTCATTGGTACGCTCACCTGGATTCATTGGATCCCACAATTCATTCGGACAGCTTGTTGTAGATGCTGTCATATCAAATAGCAGTGTCCCAAACTGCTGATCTTCATAAATATCGATCCTAAATCTGTCATTGTCTTCATCATTAAAGAAGACATACCCTGACGTAGTTGAGTTTGTCTCAACCGTATCTGTAGCTGGATTGTCTTTGGGAGTGAATTCCTGTCTCAATTTGAAATAGGCTCTACCTTGCAAACCGGAATCAGCAATTTCAAATCCTGCAGCAAGACCCAATTCCTCATCAAGTTCTATAAGTGTTTCTATACTTGTATTTGTATCTGCACTAATCGTTTTAGAAAAGGATTGAGTAATTCCTCCATTTATGGATATGTTTTGCCCTCCACCTCTGGCTATAGTCTCTGCTTTGTTTTTTGATTTAGCTGTAGCATTTGTTCCCAGGCTGAAATCTGACTTTCGTAAAATAATGCAGGATGGGTTGGATTAGCTGAAGCCAAATCAATATCCTTAAGATCTTGTAATACCTTAATCTGATCTTTTACTCCGATAGTAGAATAACTAAAAAATGTACTTATGGAATCAGGATTAAATGTCGCACTTTTACTGAGAGTGACATCACAGGTCATAAAATCATACTCCAGCTTATCAGTTTTAGAATATGAGTAATTCACAGCTCCACTGACAAATACATCCGCATCATCACCATTAGTAGTATTAGAAGTCTCATATCTCTCATTGGTACTCATACTGAATACAGTCTCTGTAGCAGAAGTGGTAGTTCTTGAACCAGAAACATCCCTATCAATGGCTCCCCAAAAAGCAAGACTATATCCGGATTCAACTCCAACCCCAAAGGTAACGTCCCCTGATAATCCTAATTTTAATTCACCCCAAGCTCCGCTGCCTTCTGATTTTTTTAGAAAAAGTTCGCATTCCAAAAGTCCTGGTCTTATTCTTTTCCTAAAAAACTATAGCCTCCATCCGTAGGTGGATCATGAAGAACAAATAACGGCACTTGTGGGGATACAGTGAAGAAACTCTGACCCTTGGGGTTCTCGCCGGCAACTATAAAGTCTTGTTCTGCGATATCAATATTAGTAGTTTCCAGATCGTGTCCCTCTGCTGATAAAGTATGTGTATAGGGCGCAATAATATTCGGTCGCTCACCTTCCAATTCAAACGTTCCACCCCCTTATAGCAGCCTCTAACTCTGAAGAGCTTCCGCGTCCTATGAAAGATCTCTACCAAGCTATTTCGCATTTGGAAAGATCGAATCCTGTTTCAGTAATTGATGTATTAGAACCTTATCGGTCAACCTCTGTCTCATATTTGTACCAACACAACATAGAGTGGTATTTGGCATTAAACTACTTACAAAATAATAATACTGTCCAAGCCAAAATATTTTGGTCAAATTAAAGGAAAAGGTAAGCGATTCTACTGCGTTGGGTAAAAACATCACTCAACTTCTTAAGCGTCTTTAAAACTTAGGCTAAAACTTTACTTTATAATTATAGTATTTATAAGCCGCTCTAAGAAACAATTTTTCGCCATGTTCATCGACTCTATAGCTCTTGCGTTTTTCATTGAATAGGATTCCTCCTTCTTCCTTATATGTTTCATTTTCGAGCATGCTATAGTGATCCGAGGTCTGAACCCAATTACCTAGCACTCTCCTATCCTCCTTATCGAAATAGTATTTCCAAAGATCTGTGGTACTATGATTTACATACTTATCAGCGTTATAAGAAGCACTTACAACATCTACCATTTTATCATTTTCTAATTTTAATTCTCCTTCATACTTTAATACAGTTCCAGGATCCATTAACTTGAAAGGAATCCCGACAACATAAGTGGAGGTATTTATGCTTTTAGCAAGTGCTTCGGGGTTTACTTTTATCTTCCTACCATTAATTGATCTGCTATACTCCTCATTTACAAGCTCTGTAATTATCGTATCTCCATTCTCGATCGATTGAATATGAATATGAAGAGGATTATACTTGTATTTATGTATTTGACGAAAGTCTTTCGCTACGTTGCCAAGGCTGTCCAAAAGTTTAAAATCCTTATTATAAGATAGCTCCTTCATCATTCCCCAAGTATCCATGCCTCCACTGGTGTTAATAGATGCCTTCACAATATTCATTGCGGTCTCATCTGAATATCCTGATTCCATGAGATTAGTTCCCATTTTGGGAGAACATCCCAACAAGACTAAAAGGATTACAAAACAAAAGGAGCAAAGATTTCTCACGGGTTTTTATGAGGCAAGATAACTAATAAGTGTTTAATGCAGTATTTGGATTCTTACTCATAACACGAAATCAACTTACTTAAAACTGATTTTTAGGAATGAATTGACTGTAGTGGGAGCAATCGAAACTCTTGTTATTTTAAAAAAAATAATGTTCCACCTACGGGATTTCTTGATATGGCCACTCATGCCTGTGTTGTGAAGTGATATTGATATCGGAGTTAGGGCCAACAAGAAGCCTTACAGTTCCATTTTTAATCCTATACCAATATGAGGTAATGGGGTTTGATAATACTTGACTTGATCTTGTTGATCGTAAGAGTTCCATCATATTCGGTAAGAACACTAAAACATCTCAGTTCAAGCCGATAGATCTCTTCTGGACCTTTTCCGAAGTACGACTATACATAATATAATCTGAAGAATAATGGCCAGTGCATTGCTCATCCATATGGCAATGGTTCCCATTCTAATGCCGTAAAAACACCAAAAAGTATAGATAAACAACCATCCAAACAAGAATCCGAATGTAAGTGTTGATGCCTGTTGGGATCGATATTCCTTGATGATCTGAGATAGCACAATAAATGAGACTCCTAAACCAGCTACTACGCCCATAGTTTCAAAGATTGATTTGGGAATAAAATCTAAAAAATCCATAAAGTTTTAAAAATTTAATCACGAAGATTGAATTATTTCGTGAATATAGTAACACATTAGAAATTACATAAAGCAAAGAATTTTCTATTAACTTCAAGCTGTATTTCTGAAAGGCACCAAATCAATCATTTTTGTCGTACATAATAATTCGTTTCATTTGAAATTAAAAAATATAGTTCTTCTTTTCGTTAGTCTGTCATTATTAAATAGCTGCCAAGAGGACAAAAAACAAAATACGCTCAAAATTGTTGACAACGATGCCTTTGGCGAAGAACAGCAAATCACACCAATTCTTGCCGACGGATTAGCTATAAAACTTTGGGCTCCAGGCCCTTTGCTATCCAATGCGGTAGCTCTTACCATAAATAATCAAGGAGTAGCATTTGTTGCCGAAACTTCAAGGCGTAAGAGTTCAGACATCGATATACGGCAGCATCCAGACTGGAAGTATGAAGACTTAGGACTAAAGACTATGGAAGACACGCGTGACTTTCATATGGCGAAGATGGCCACTTCTCTGAGTGATGAAAACACATGGCTTGATGATTTTAACAAAGATAGTATTCGAGATTACCGCGATCTCTCGGTACAATCTGAATACATACGTCGTATCTGGGATGGTGATGGCGATGGTCGCGCTGACAGATCAGAATTATATGCAGATGGGTTTAATGGAATGCTTACGGGGATAGCAGCAGGAATATTGAGCTATGATGATGAAATATACCTTACTGCAGCTCCAGATCTATGGAAATTAAAGGATACAAATAATGATGGGCATGCAGATCAAAGAGAATCTCTAAGTTATGGGTATGGCATCCATATTGCATATGCTGGCCATGACATGTCTGGACTCACAATAGGGCCCGATGGCAAGATATATTGGTCCATAGGAGACATGGGAGTTAACACCGTAGATCAAGAAGGAAGACGATATGCATATCCTCATGAAGGAGCTGTAATGCGTGCTAATCCTGATGGAAGTGATCTCGAAGTATTTGCCCACGGGTTGCGTAACCCTCAGGATTTAGCATTTGATGCATATGGCAATCTGATTTCAGTGGATAATGACGGTGATCACCCTGGTGAGCATGAGCGCTATGTTCACATTCTCGAAGGTTCTGATTCCGGCTGGAGAATTCACTGGCAATATGGAAAATACAACTTGCCTAATGAGCAATATAAGATTTGGATGGACGAAATGCTATCTGTGCCTCATTTCGATGGACAAGCCGCTTACCTGCTGCCTCCAGTAGCACTGGCCTATAATGGACCTGCGGGGCTTGCCTACAATCCGGGAACGGCGCTGAATGAAGATTGGAACGGATATTTCTTTGCTTCATTTTTCACAGCGTCTTCTGCCAGTTCTAAAATTCAAGCATTTCGTCTATCCCCTAAAGGAGCTTCCTTTGCTATTGACTCCATTCAAGATATTCTTGGCGGAATAGTCCCGACGGGAATTACATTTGGCCCTGATGGTGGACTGTACCTCAATGATTGGAAAGATAGTTACGATAAAAAACCAGAAGGTAGAATCTGGAAAATAGATAGTGATGAAGCCCGAAAACATCCTTTGGCTAAAAGGACACAGGAGATTCTAATTGAAGGAGCGAAAGACTTAGATAACACAGAACTAGAAGAGCATTTATCTTATCCTGATCAAAGAGTAAGATTAGCGGCACAATTCGAATTAGTAAAAAGAAAAGAAGAAGATATACTCAAAAAGTTAGCTATAAAGGGCACTTCTCAAATGCAAAGGATTCATGCAATCTGGGGCCTGGGGCAATTAGGTAGAAAACAAGCATCAATACTTAATGACATCCTACCCCTTCTATCTGACAAGGACATAGAAATACAAGCACAAGTCGCTAAGGTAATAGGTGACGCAAAGTATAAAGATGCATATGCAGATGTACTTCCTTTATTAGAAAGTCCCAATCCTCGTGTTCAGTTGTTAGCCACAGAAGCCATCCGAAAATTAGAAAATAAAGGAGCTACTTCTATCCTAATTGATATGCTAGCGTCCATAAAAGAATCCGATCCACATTTAAGACATGCTGTCATATATGCGCTTTCTAAGCTTGCCTCTCCTGAAGACTTACAAGTCCTTTCGGATAATTCCTCGAAGCATGTACGCATTGGAGCTGTTGTAGCGCTTAGAATGCTCAGAAGTTCGGCAGTATCGTCGTTTCTAAATGATAGTGATGAGTTGGTAGTAACAGAAGCTGCCAGGGCAATAAATGATGATGTTTCGATTCCAGGTGCCATCCAAGATCTTGCAGCTTCGTTGACCACAACAAATTATACTTCAGAAGCCTATATTAGAAGAGCTATAAATGCTA
>JBLIDB010000238.1:0-7417 GCA_047634015.1 Saprospiraceae bacterium | reverse complement strand
CCTCACGATGGACACCCTTGCGATCGGCTAACGATTCCTGTCAATTGGGCTCGCTCGGGACTTTAACCCTAAAAGTGTGTAGTATGCATGGCAAACAAATAGAGGGATTCTTACTGAATCCACTATATCCTAAAAGAATCACTTTAATATTTAACGAATGAGATGAAGCGTTCCTGTCTTTCTATAATCTTGACCTTCGCAAGTGTAATCCACAAGGTATACATAAGATGTAGATGGTGCGGGCGCTCCTTTATAAATCCCGTCCCATGAACCAGCAGCATCTGGCGAAAAGAAAACTCTACTCCCCCACCGATTGAATATTTCAAATCTATTGAGGTTTTCTATAAGGAAGCCATTGCTAATCTCATAACGATCATTTATACGATCATCGTTCGGTGTAAAAGCAGATGGCAATCGTAAGTCATCACAGGTTATTTCCTCATCACTAACGACACTGATCTTCACGTTGTTTGTCACGCGACATCCATTTTCTTCTATATCTAATGTATACGTTGTCGTCTCAAGAGGAGTGGCTACTGGGTCAAGCCTATTGGGATCACTTAACGTAGCTGTAGGGGACCATGTAAAATCATCTGAGCAAGATCCACCTGTCTGAAGTAATACAGATCCTCCCTCGAAGATTGTTGTATCACGATTGAGTATCTGGTCTGGTCTATAATCACTTCCACCAATTTCTAATTGAGTAAGCGGAGAATTATAAATCCGTAATTCATCGATCGTGCCATCAAAACGCGCATCGGGATTTGATGGTGAGGAAAGACATGGTCCATTTCCTATAGTAAGTCGTCCTCCTACCTCGAGTCTTAATGCTGATACGGATGATGCTTGTTCCGCCAACTCTCCATTTATGTAAAGAGTCAGAATAGAGCCTTCTTTTACTATTGCTACATATTGCCAACAAGCATTCGGGTCACTGGCACCATCTACTTGCACTTCATTCCCAGGAGAATCGCTCAATCTAACTCTAAAGCGTCCAGAACTTGCAAAATACCGAACTGAGAATACAGAGTCCCGACCACAGTTCTCCCCTAAAAACATTAAATCTACTGTCTCATCCCCTCGATTATCAAATTTTACATAAAAGGTCATGGTCCAGTCCTCTTGAAGAACTGCTTTTATCTCATCATCAAAATTCGCAAAATCAGAAATTCCGTCGAATTCTAAGCCGTTGGCCTTTACTCCACAAGCACAGGGATCACTTCCAAATACTTGACCACTTAGAAACCCAAAGTCATCTTGAAGATTGCATTGATCCATGGTGAACTCGGATACCAGACTCCCCTGACCTGACAGTACATTGACCGTACATAAAAGCATTCCGATAATTACTAAAATTCGCATATCGTATTAACTAACGAAGCTCAACTTGAATAATTCTGCAAGGAAGAAAATATAAAAACTAACCAACATCCCAGCCTTCCATAAACTCACTTCTTTTGAGAAGGTAACTATTATAAAGATGATTGTTGTCGCCAGCATAAATGGTAAACTGAAGGATATTACACTATCCGGAATAACTATATCTCCGAAAAACGACGGAATTGCCATTACAGCATATGTATTAAACATATTGGATCCAATCACATTACCTATAGCCAAGGAATGTTTCCCTTTACGAGCAGCACTCATACTGACCACTACTTCAGGAAGAGAAGTCCCCAAAGCCAAAAGGCTTATAGAAACTATAGATGGATTTATATTGAATAGGAGTGCCATTTCTTCAATAGAAGATACTGTATAGCTTGCCCCAAAATATATAGCAACTCCTGCTGCAATGAGTATGACATAATTTAACCAACCAGCCTTTGCTCCTTTCCGAGTACCTTCCTCTTTTTCTCTTATCGTATAAAGCAAAAAACCCAACAACCCAGCAATAAATATCAATGATTCGATTCTAGAAAAAGAACCATCCCTTATAGCAAACCAAAGCAATATAGCAGAACCTAATAGCAATGGAACCTCTTCTTTCATAATATCCCGCTCTATTTTCAGCGTTCCAACTGCGAGAGCGGTTAAACCCAGCACGAGCAGAATATTAGTGATATTGGAGCCTACAACATTACCAACCACAATTTCACTAGTACCACCCAAAACCGCTAAAATAGAAGTTGTTAGCTCAGGTAACGAAGTGCCGAAGGCTACCAATGTTACGCCTATGACAAAAGGAGAAATACCCAAAGAAAGACCGATAGTCTCGGCAGAATCAATAAATTTATTCGATGCAAAGATTAAGACAAAAAGACTCGCAGCAAATATTAATATTGTTGTGAACACATTATTATATTTAGGGTTAGTTTATGGTGAAAGGATTCGCAAGATACTCAGTGATTTGATCTATGGATCAAGATTTTGGATTTTGTACGCTCCTATTCGCAAAAAAGTAGAACTTTGTCCTCGTTCTGAAGAATGGCATAAAAGCCTATGAAAAAAATAGGAAAAAAAGACGGTCAAAAGGAAGAAAAGGAAATGTCTTTTCTCGAGCATATTGAAGAATTAAGGTGGCACTTGATTCGGTCGATAGGAGCTATATTTATATTTGGAATTGCAGTATTCATGGCTAAAGACTTTGTTACTGAAATCCTATTTGCTCCTCGATATAATTCTTTTATTACTCACAGACTGCTCTGTCAATATCTCAACTCGCACTGTGATGTTCCAAGTTTTGAGATCATTACTCGAGAATTAGGCGAAGAGTTTTTCGTTCACTTGAAGAGCTCGGTTTTTCTTGCAGTTATTCTCACCTTCCCTTACCTGTTCTGGGAGGTTTGGCGCTTTATTAAACCTGGTCTCTATGATAAAGAAAGAAAAGCTGCCCGTGGAATCGTTCTTGTTTGTTCCTCATTATTCTTTTTAGGAGTACTTTTTGGATACTATATTATTGCTCCATTTTCTATCTCCTTTTTAGCTGGTTACTCCTTTGGAGAGGGTAATGCTGATACTGCGACCTTAGGCTCGTATGTTGGCTATATTACTATGATAACATTACCTACTGGCTTGGTGTTTGAGTTACCAATTGTAGCGTACTTTTTAGGAAAAGTCGGCCTCATCTCTTCTGGACTAATGAAAAAATTCAGAAGACATGCGATTGTGGTTATTTTTATTCTTGCGGCTGTTATTACGCCTCCTGACTTGATGACACAGCTTCTCATAGCTATTCCATTACTTGGTCTTTATGAAGTGAGTATATCGATTGTAAAGCGCATTGAGAAGAAACATGAAGCGGAATTTGGTAGTGCGTCGGAATAATTAAGGCATCAAACTTGCGAAGCGTTCTGTAGACCGGTCGCTCAATTACTTGACCTTGACGAAATTCTTTACCAACTACTTATGATTTTAAGCTTTCTGGGATACTGCACTATTTCCTTTGCTAAGTCTTCGAACTCAAGAGAAAACTTCTGCTACAGCCTGACTATGGACTTTCAATTGCTATTGGGGTAAAACGTCTCGATACCTTTACCTCAAACTCATATTTTAATTTACTTTCTGAAATTGCCCCCCTATAATTGCCCCCTACTAAAAGATTATTTCCCGTTATGGCACCCTGACATGTAATCTCCTTTAAAAGAGACATCCAAACAGTGACCAGATAACTCTATAGCCGTACTTACATATCGAGATAAGGTCTGAAAACCCCTTATCTCAATTATGGAATTCCTGTATTACTTCGCCTTCAGACTTATAAACGGACAAATAACTTCTTCTAACGATATCCCTCCATGCTGGAAAGTATCGTTATACATTTTATTATATTTATTATAGTTATTCGGATATAAGAAAAACTTATCTTCTTTTGCGAAGATATAAGAAGAGCTGAGATTTACACGAGGTAAACCAAAAGCCTCCGGATCTCTCATTTCGAAGACATCTCGCTTTTCATAGTTGAGATTTCGACCACTTTTATAACGCAGGTTTGTAGTCGTCTGCTTATCTCCTATTACTTTCGATGGCTTATGAACGCGTATAGTTCCATGATCCGTTGTAATAAATATTTTGGCTTTTTTCTCACTTAGTTTTTCAAATGCTGCCCAAAGTGGGCTATTCTGAAACCAAGATCTTGTAAGAGATCGATAAGCCTTTTCATCTCCTGCTAACTCCTTGAGGACTTCCATCTCTGTGCGAGCATGTGACAGCATATCTATGAAATTATAAACGACTACCGTAAGGTCATTCTGCAAATTATTAAGGATATTATCACTCATCTGCCTTGCTGCAGCGACATTCGTGACCTTATGGTAATCCACCTTCATTGGCTTACGGACAAGCCTATCTATTTGTGATTTCAGCAAAGAGGCCTCATGCATATTCTTTCCACCTTCTTCATGGTCATCTAACCACCAACTACTGTAGTGCTTTTTAATGTCCTTAGGCAGCATACCTGCGAAAATGGCATTACGACTATACTGCGTAGCAGTAGGTAAGATGCTGTAGAAGGTTTTCTCCTCATTAACATGATACAGAGTCGACAACATCGGCTCAATAATCTTCCATTGATCATACCTAAGGTTGTCCAATAAAAACAAAAATGTTGGTGTATCCTTTTCTAATTCAGGAAGCAAGTACTTCTTAAGAAGATTATGAGACATTACAGGTGCACTGTCATCCTCCTTAATCCATGATAAATAGTTCTTCTCTACAAACTTGGAAAACTCTGCATTTGCTTCCGTTTTCTGCATTTGAAGAATGTCCATCATCTCCTGCGTTTCAGATTGGTCGAGTTTCAACTCCCAGGATATAATTCTTTTATAGATTTCTGCCCATCCAGGAACATCCAATCCACTATTGATTTCCATTAATATTTTTCTAAACTCCACTTGATAATCAGTAACCGTCTTCTCACTAACGAGACGCTTGTTATCTATTAACTTTTTAAGTGTCAGGAGGATTTGATTAGGATTAACTGGCTTAATCAGATAGTCATCTATCTGAGAACCAATTGCCTCTTCCATAAGGTTTTCAGCCTCATTTTTAGTAATCATCACAATGGGAACATTCTGATTGATTTCCTTTAATTTAGAGAGTGTTTCTAAGCCCGATATGCCTGGCATACTTTCATCTAAAAAGACTACGTCTATATCCCTCTCTTCTTGAAACACTTCCAATGCATCATGACCATTGGTAACTGTCACCACTTTATAACCCTTCTTTTCAAGAAAGAATAATTGCGGTTTCAACATATCTATTTCGTCATCCGCCCAGAGAATCTTTATTTCAGCCATATATAATTTAAGTAGTAATGAAGTGACTAAGAAAATGACATTACGCCACTTTGAAGAAACAACTGCAGGTTGAACAGTTGGCCAATGAAACGTGCCAAGAAAAATATTTAGTATCCACCATACCAATTCGGTACAATATTGGCTATATAGTAGTGGATGTCCAAAATCAAGATATTTAATGATCCTATATACGGTCTTATCAGTTATCCCTATGAGATTATATACGAACTCATAGATCATCCCTATTTCCAAAGATTACGTCGTATCTGCCAAGTAGGGCTATCCAGCTATGTATATCCTGGTGCCACACATAGTCGCTTTCATCATGCTATGGGAGCCACTCATCTATGTGATCTCCTGCTATTAAATCTAAAACTCAAAGGGATAGAAATCTCTGAGGAAGAACATAAATCTTGTCTGGTAGCTACATTACTACATGATATTGGACACGGCCCTTTCTCTCATGCATTAGAATATGAATTACTACCAATTCATCATGAAGAAATTACACTTCGTATAATGCATCGTTTAAATATGGTATTTGATGGCAAGTTAGATCTGGCGATTTTAATTTTCTCGAATCAATACAAGAGGAAATTTTTCCATCAAGTACTATCCAGTCAATTAGATGTAGATCGCATGGATTATCTCAATCGGGATAGTTACTACACTGGGGTCGCTGAAGGTATAATCGGTTATGAGCGAATAATCAAAATGATGACCGTCGTCGACGATAGATTAATCGTTGAGGAGAAAGGTCTTCATTCTGTGGAGAAGTTCATCATTTCAAGGCACCTTATGTACCACCAAGTGTATTTACATAAAGCTTCAATATCCGCAGAGCAAATGCTTAAAGCATTTATTCAAAATTTCACATCAGCTGATTCTTCAAAATACATAGGAGAACCCTTAAGTGTATTACTCTCTGGGGCCGAACAAGATTCTGAAATAGGTTTGGATCATTTTCTTTTATTGGACGATTCCGATATATTACACCTTATTAAGAGTAGCAATCATGAAAATCCGGCTCTTAAATTCTTATCAAATGGGCTAATTAACAGGCACTTACTAAAGACTGAGGTGTCTGACAAACCATTCAGTCCTGAGTACATAAACGCCATCGTAGAACAAAATTTCGAAAATCTCTTATGGCCTAAGGAGTTAATTCGAAAAGTTGTTATTTCCGGGAACGAACTCAACACATTATACAATCAATCGCAAGAAATTTGTTTTTTAAGAAAACAAAACAACACAATAGTTACTTTCTCAGAATTGACCCGTCTAAAGTATCGATATGATTCACAAAAGCATTATCATTTATCTTATCCCAAATAGGGGTTATTGATATTGCAGTGATACTTTTCCGGATTTATTGAAAAATCAAGTCCGAACACATTTCTTTTATTAAATGTTTTCTTAAACTATTAAATATCTCAACTCATTGTTGACTGTGTGTCTACTATTTTTAGCCTATGTCTATACGCAAAGCCAGAGGCAGGAATGCAACCTGAACCTGGTAAGTGCTATGCCAAATGTCTTATCGCTGATCAGTACAAAACTGTAACTGAACAAGTATTGGTAAAAGAAACTTCTTCTAAAGTAGCTATCAGTCCTTCTAAGTTCGAATCAGTATCAGAACAACTTCTTGCAAAAGAAGCTAGTAACACGCTAAGTGTATCACCAGCAATTTTTGAAACTGTTTCTGAGCAAAAATTAGCTCAAGAAGCAGCTAGTTCTCTTTCTATCGTTACAGCTACGTTCGAAATTATGACGGAACGTAAATTGGCAAAAGAAGCTGCCCGTGCCTATGTTGGCGCTTGATCTGCTAGCCAAATGGGAACTGAAGGTTCTCTTTCTATAAATCCTGCTCGTCTTGGTCCTGCCAATGAGCAAGTTCTTGTTCAAGAAGCATTCACACAATTACGTGTTGTTCTTGCTACTTTCGAAACAGTAACAGAGCAGAAATTAGTAAGTCCTGGGATCAAGATGAAAAGTTGGGGGCTACACATAAATCTTGGCTAATCGATATAGGAAGAATTCTACATTAACAACTCCTCTGAATTGTCTTCTAAGGCGAGCTTATCCAGAATTTTGTGTTTATGATCTGGGCTTTAGATTCATTTTTGATATTGTATAATTCTGTTTTCAAAGTGAATATACAGTTGATTATATATTTGTGC
>JBLIDB010000237.1:0-7425 GCA_047634015.1 Saprospiraceae bacterium | reverse complement strand
TGAAATTCAAAAATTGATAGGTTTTCTAATTTGATGTCCATTTTCTAATTGTTATCCTTTGATATACAACGAGTTAACTCGTATATTTATTAGCCCTGTTCAATAATCTCTATTGTAAATTCATGAAGAGCTGTCTCCCATAGGATATTGTCATTAGAGGCTTTCAGTTGCAAGACATATCTGCCTGGTGGGACATTCGAGAAACTAATTAGTTTGTTTGATTCATTATAAATCCATTCTTCATTATGCTCTTTAAGTCGATATTGGAAAAATGTTTTTTTTATACCAAAACCAAGATCTGTATATCTGATTTGGAAATGCCTGTTTTTATAAGGCAGTTTAATCTTATTTTTGTTATATAGAGTGATCGTGTTTTTTAGGTTATCATGATTCGTGACAAGTTCTATAAACAAGAGTGTTATAGGCTTTCTATTTTTAAGGATCTCATTGGGATTAAATCAATTAACACCATCTATTCCACCAAAATACATTATGCCATTTTCATCCTTATGATAAGCTCCAGTATAGAACTCATTGTTAATAATGCCATTACTATAATTTAAATATTGGTTTATAGTATTACTTTCATTTTGATAAACGGCCTCCTTGTCTATTTGACAAATCCCTTTATTGGTACTGACCCATACGTATCTATCTTTCTGGCCTAATATTGAGTAAATTACTTTATTAGGAAGTCCATTTTCTTCTTTTACAATTATAATTTCATTTGTTTTTTTTATTCAAGACAAGTATTCCTTTTCTTTGCGTTCCTATCCATAGATAATTCTTATCGAGATACAAGGATTTGATACCTCCTGTTTCTATATTTAAGGGGATACTAAAAAAAGTATTATTGTCTTCATTGAATAATAGTAAATCACCAGCATCGGTATCTATATAATATTGATGCCGATCTTTTAGCATTACTCTGAGACTTTGTTCTGCTGTAGGACGGTATTGCTTCCAAGTATTATCTTTTGTCTTGTAAAAAAAACCCTTCTTGTCAAGTGCAAAGCCATAAATGTTCCTTGCTTTTTGCACTAATATTCCATATGGTTTTTGCTGGAAGATTTTTATTGACTTCTAATATTTCTTTTGTATCACTATCGTAACTGAGTAGGCCTCCTTCTTGTATGCCTATCCAAAGACGATCCCTTTCATCATGAAAGAGACTCATTATACGTTGGTTGGGAATGTAGAAAGGGCACGGTTTAGTTTTTGAGTAATACTGAAGGTTGGTTTTATTCCGATCTACTTTAGTAAGCCCTTTGCCGGAGGTGCCTATCCATAAATTTCCTTCTTTATCCTTGCTAATACTCCGCGTGACATCAACAGCCATTGTATTTGGAATATCACGGTTGGTAATGCTATAGATTGGTTTCTGATTTGATTTATTAAGTAATAGACCTCCGCCATCGGTGCCCAACCATATGTTTTTTTCTTGATCTTCAAAGATGCATAAGATGTCGTTGTAGCTAATCTGGTTTTGGGTAGGTGGATTATGTATTAGATGTGTTATAGTGCCATTCCTCATGATAAAAACGCCGTCATTGTAGGTGGCAATCCATACTTTCATATCGTGATCAAGCAGCAAGTCTTGAATCCTCAAATTGTGAGGGAGTTCATCAATTTTTTTTATTGGCCCTTCATGAGTACTATTATAAAGACCATTATTAAAAGTAGAAATTAGCAATGTGCTATTACTGGTTTGCAGTATATCACTTATATGATAATCAATTAGGGAACTAAAAAGTGATATAGATTCTGTAGTAGTGATATTGTACTTATTCACTCCTTTGTTAGAAGCGAGATAAAGATTTTCATCAGAAGAAATAATATTATAAATAGCTCTTTCTGGAAGTACTTGCGTGAGTATGGATGTATTCCCTTGAAGTTCTAATAAGAAAAGGCCGTCGGTATGGCTACCAACCCAAAATTTATTTTCTTCCTTTTCTAAGATTATGCTTGAATTAGGTATTGTATAAATGTATACAAATGATTCTGAAAGATCATCGTAATATGCCACAAAGCCATCTGAAGTAAGTCGCCATAACCTGTTAGAGGAGTCCAGATATATCTTTCCAATTCTACTAAAGTTTTCTTGGGTAATATCACTAAAATAGACTTCGAATTTGGTGAAATTCGTTCCGTCATATTTATTCAGTCCGTCCTGGGTTGCGATCCATAAAAACCCAAAGCTGTCTTGTACTATAGAGGTTACAGAATTTTGCGAAAGACCATTGTTGGTGGTGATGGCTTGAAAAGAGGGATTTTGAGACCAGGCATTATTGTAATTACAGTATGAAAGTATTAGAAAAGTAAAAATTTTAAGTCTTTGTAAATTATAATCATTCAAGTAATAGAGTGATTTAATACTTGGCCTCATTGATAAGAAGAACGGAAAGTCAACGAGTTGTAACTAGACATCTTGTTGAATTCTTCAAGTACTAAAATAATGGTTCTTAGCAAAAGCGCCATAGGATGAGCTTATGCATCTATCTGAATCCAATATAACAAGAAAACAAGGAATTTTAAAATGATGATTTGAGGAAATTGAGACGTAGCAATAACTGACTATTTGTATGCTTTTTTTGGAAGACTATTAATTTACAATTAGTAGCCTCCTCTCAAATGCTCTTCTGACCAAACCTGCTGTGTTTTTCACTTCTTATTTCATTAAGAGATTTTTTCGATGCGTTTGCACGGTTTCATAGCTTATATATAATTGTTTGGCTATCTCTTTTGTGGTATGCTCAAAAGCGATTAAGTGTAGTACTTCGCGCGCTCTTTTAGTAGGGGATGCTGGTTTCATTTTGTGCGTCTTGGTTAATGAATTCAAATATCCTAGGTATGAACCTTGAATTTCCTTTTGATGAGTGGGGTTAGCGCGGAATAATATAGGTGGCAGGAAAGATTTAGTAAACGGTATTGGAGCGAATAGATGATTTGACAAATAACTCGAGTTCTTCATATTTGGAATTTTTACAATATGTATATTTGTCGTTGCTTAAGCCGTAAAGTGAAGGATAGCGCGTAATACGAGTTACAGGAGAGAGAAAGCAATAGGGGAATCAAGATTAGTCCCTTAGATAAAAGGAAGCTATGGAAAGAAGAAAAGTTGAGGATCAGGATGATGATCAGGTTATAGCCTTAGATGGCATGTATCAAGAGTATTTTCTCGATTATGCATCATATGTGATTTTGGAGCGTGCGATTCCGGCAATAGAAGACGGCCTCAAGCCAGTACAGCGTCGGATTCTATATAGTTTGCGAGAGAAGGATGACGGTAGATTCCATAAAGTGGCAAATATCATAGGTCATACGATGCAGTATCATCCGCATGGAGATGCCGCTATCGGAGATGCTATGGTCAACCTTGGTCAGAAGGAATTGATGATCGATACTCAGGGAAACTGGGGTGATAATCGCACCGGAGATGGGGCTGCAGCGGCAAGATATATCGAAGCGAGATTGACTAAATTCGCTCTTGAAGTAGCCTTTAATGGCCAGACTACTAATTGGCAGTTGTCCTATGACGGTCGTAATAAAGAGCCAATTACACTTCCGATGAAGTTTCCTTTACTTCTTACACAAGGTGTAGAAGGGATAGCAGTGGGTCTTTCGACTAAGATTATGCCACATAATTTTATAGAGCTTATCAAGGCTTCTATAAAGATCCTCGAAGGAAAAAGTGTAAAGATTTATCCTGATTTCCAGACTGGTGGAATGGTAGAGATAGATGACTATCAAGGAGGAAAGCGTGGGGGTAAAATCCGAGTAAGGGCTAAAATAGAAGTAGAAGACAAGTCGACACTTTTGATAAAAGAGTTGCCCTATGGAGTTACCACAACATCGCTCATAGATAGTGTTGTGAAAGCTAATGATAAAGGCCAGATCAAAATCAAAAAAATAGTCGATAACACCGCCAAGGATGTAGAAGTGCAGATAGATCTTCCTTCGGGCGTGTCACCGGAGATAACGACAGATGCCTTATATGCCTTTACTTCTTGTGAAGTATCTATCTCTCCTAATGCTTGTGTGATTATAGAGAATAAGCCTCATTTCTTGCGAGTAGAAGATATCTTGGAGATCTGTACATATAACACAGAGGAGTTACTCCGGCAAGAACTTGAAATTCGAAAAAGTGAGCTTGAAGAGAAGTGGCATCATAGCAGTCTTGAGAAGATCTTTATAGAGAATAGGATCTATCGTGATATAGAAGAGGCAGAATCTTTTGAAGCAGCCTTAGAAATTATCGACTTAGGCCTTAGAAAGTATGTGGCCACTCCTAATGATTCCAAAGGAGCGAAAGAAACTCGACTTAGACTGAATCGCGAGATCACGCAGGAGGATGTTATAAAATTGACAGAGATCAAGATCAAACGTATCTCCAAGTACAATAAATTCAAGCATGATGAGGCCATGACCAAATTGCTTGAAGAATTGGATCAAGTAAAACATGATTTGGCTCACTTGACGGACTATGCAATAGCATATTTCGAGCGTCTGTTGGCAAAATATGGAAAGGGTAGAGAACGTCGAACAATCATTACTAATTTTGAGACGATCAAAGCATCAAGTGTAGTTGCCAATAATGCAAAACTATACATCAATCGCAAAGAAGGTTTCATAGGTACATCTATGAAGAAGGATGAATTTATTAGTGAATGTTCGGATATCGATGACATAATCGTATTCATGAAGGATGGATCATTCCAGGTAAGTAGAATTGGTGATAAGGTCTTTGTGGGACCCAATATCATTCATGCTGCGGTATGGAAGAAAGGTGATGAAAGAAGTACTTACAATCTAATTTATACAGATGGTAAGACAGGCCGCACGATGGGAAAGCGATTCAATGTAATGTCTATAACCCGCCATAAGCCTTACTTTATGACTAAGGGAGCTAAGGGTTCTAAAGTGCATCATTTCACATATCAAGCAAATGGTGAATCAGAATTGGTCCAAGTGCAATTATCGCCAGGATGTAAGGCAAAGAAGAAGGTTTTTGATTTTGATTTTAGCGAGATAGCGATCAAAGGGAGAAGCTCAGCGGGTAATATCGTATCAAAATATCCAGTACGGAAAGTTACTTTCTTGGAGTTAGGAAAGTCGACGCTCGGTGCTCAGAAGGTCTGGATGGATGACGTAAGCGGCCGACTTAATACTGCGGAAAGAGGTATCTATCTTGGGGCTTTTGATACAGGAGATCAGATCATTAGCTTGTATAAAGATGGTTCCTATGAAGTTCGGGATTTAGAAATAGATAGCAAGATCGACATGGATAAGTGGCTTGAGTCTCGAAAACTATCAATAACAGATATCGTTTCGGCGATTCATTATGATGGCAGTAAAGGATGGACGATGGTCAAGCGGTTTTATATTGAAACATCGAAGACCAATGAACGCTTTAAGTTTATCTCCGAGGAAAGCGGCTCCAAACTTTACTTCGCTACCACCAAGATTAATCCTATCGTACAATATTCTTATAAGACAGGAGGAACACGAAATGAAGAAGAAATTGATCTTGATGCGTTTATCGATGTAAAGGGATGGAAAGCGCTCGGAAATAAACTCGGAGAATGGAAAGTCCTAAGTTCAAAATTACGCTCTGCAGCCCCAGATGAAAAGCCAGAGGATTATGATACTAAGAAGTCCTCTCCACCTACGAGCGATAAAGATGATGATAAGTATCAGCCTGGCGATACGATTCAGTTATTCTAAAGTGTAAATTTCTGAATTTAGGGTTGGGAATATTCTATAATTAAATTTCATATGACGATTTTTAATAATATATTAGCGCTTGATTTATAGATGACTAATATGACTTTAGATTTTAAGCATTCCCCAATTCGCAAAGCTCAAAAAGCAGATCAACCTCGACATAGAGGGATGCGGCAGAAGTTGGTTGCTAATCTTCGTAGAAAGGGAATTTCGGATGAGGAAGTATTGAAGGCTATTAATCTTGTTCCGAGACACTTTATGATCGATGATGAATTCGTGGATTGGGCATATAGAGATATGGCTTTTCCGATCGATGCAGATCAGACGATTTCCATGCCATATACGGTCGGCTTACAATCGCAATTACTTGAGATATCTCAAGGAGACAAAGTGCTGGAAGTAGGTACTGGGTCAGGTTATCAAGCGGCCGTCTTGCATATGATGGGCGCTAAAGTATATAGTATAGAGCGACAGCAAAAGTTATTCCATAAGACCGCTAAGTTACTTATCAAGATGGGTATGGGTGGTATTCGAACATTGTTTGGAGATGGTTATCAAGGAGCTCCGCGATTTGCACCATTTGATAAGATCATAGTGACTGCGGGTTCACGAACTTTCCCAGATAACTTACTTGCTCAATTGAAGATAGGAGGAATAATGGTCGTCCCAATGGGAGGCAAATCTGGTCAAGAAATGATGCGTTATATCAAGACCACTGAAGGTGCATGCCGAAGAGAGAATCACGGCCCTTGTAGTTTTGTTCCTATGTTAGCTGGAGTGAGGTAACTTCGTAGACTGTATAAAGTCCACAGTCGACCGTTTAGCCGTCCACTGTCAATCGTCAACTCTTGGATCAAAAAAGAGATTTTAACACTTCTTCTCGGTAACTGGCGCCTATTGGGATTTTCTCTTTGTTGATGTGCACCATATTGCCTTCTAATGTGGACACTTTGCTTTTAGAAATGATAAAGGACTTATGAATGCGGATAAATTTATTCTCAGGAAGATCGGTTTCCAATTTCTTCAAAGAACTCAGAGATAGGATGCGTCCACTGGGCGTATAATAAGCCACATATTCGCGCATACTTTGGATGTAATTGATATCGTCATATCTGATGCGATGAACTTTGTGCTCTGATTTGACAAGGATATATTTTTTATCTTCCATTGGTGGATCAGTACTCAATGGATTACCTGCTTTGCTTTGGGTTCTGAGCTGAGCCAGAGTGCTCGCCTTGTTTATGGCTTGCACAAAACGCTCAAATGAAAATGGTTTTAACAAGTAGTCAACTATATTTAACTCACATCCCTCTATCGCATGTTCTGAGTAGGCGGTAGTGAAGACAACCATAGGTTTTTGAGCAAGCGTTTTTAAAAAATCTGTGCCATTTATTTCAGGCATTTGGATATCTAAGAAAATCAGATCTATAGATTGATTTTGCAATAATTGAAGTGCTTCAATTGGATTAGAGTAAGCACCAATTAGTTTGAGGTTTGGCAAACGACCTATATAATTCTCGAGCAATGTTATAGCCAATTCTTCGTCATCTATTATTTGACAATTCAAATCATTCATTTAAATCAAATCCTGGATTCAACTAATAAATGCAACGTGCACTTGATTGTCCAATATTTTCGCAAAAACTTCATTGGGTGTTTTGTACCCAAACCTCTTTCTTGGTCGGTTATTTAATTTGTTTT
>JBLIDB010000236.1:0-7647 GCA_047634015.1 Saprospiraceae bacterium | reverse complement strand
AATAAAATATTGCGCTCGACAGGCCTGTCTGACTGAGCCGGCAGGCGAGCAAAAACAATGGCAGTGGCTGGGCTGGCATGTGGCCTCTGCGTTGGATTAGGAAGGGTGATTTGTGGATTGGCGCGATGGGTTTTGGGTGGGAATCCATAAATGCCCTGACGTTGGGTTGGCTAAAGAGGCCTCATGACAGCACAGAAGGAACTGCCGTGAGGAAGAGGGCGGCCAAAGCAGAAGGCATGACAGGTGGCACAGCCACTTTTGTTAAAAAGCTTGAAGCTTCCCGATTTTTCGGGATGCTGAGAGCCTGGCGTGGCTACTGCTGGCAACTGATGACGAACACCGCTTAACCTGCGAGGAGACCGTTTTGGGTACGATGGACTTTAATCTGGGAATTTGGGGAGGAAAGATAAGGGTATGAAATAAGGAGTGATTCCGAAGCATTCGGAAGAAGCGAGTGGTTGAATAGGCTTATGTGCGTAACCGAAGGCTTGTAAATGTAGTTCCGCTTTTTTGCGGGACGGAATGCACGGGCTGGAGGAATGGGGGTTTTACGATTATCTGTAAGGATGTTCCGTGAGTTATAGACCCTGGGGAAGGCCTGTCCTAGTTTTCAGAAATCACCAATTGAAAATGAGCCTTTGAGTCACAGATCATAGGAAAGAAATTCTATCCTGAGAGCAACGGGGAACTTGTTTTAGATTATTGATCTGAACTTAATTAATTACCCCTATAAGCCAATGGACTCAAATTAATCACCAACTGCTCAAATAATTTAATATTTTCTCCGCTCTCATTTTCATGTAAAACCCTAATAAGTTCATCCTGTCTAGGTTGACCAAAAGTAAATCTGTAATAAGCCAGCACTTTCAGCATGTTAAGATATTTATCTATATCTCTACTAAAAGGATACAGGGGAACAACTCTTTCAATCTTATGATTTTTGTTATTTTCCAAATGCCAATATGGCAAGAGGTCACACGGAAAGTCAGAGCATTTCATCTCATGCACTTTGGATAGTTCGAATAGCTCATCCCATATATGTTCATTCTCACGGGTACTCTTCAATTCACTTCTATAATTTTCCGCTACATTGAGACGTATAACATGTCCCTTATATCTATGAATTCGTCCTTCTCGCTGCTCAAAATCAATGGGATTACTTGGCAAATTCCAATGAACAATTTTTTTACAATAGAAATGAAAATCTAGTCCTTCTTGGCCTATTGAAGTGGATGCCAAAACAAAAGGGCGAAATGGTGAATTAAATGCCTCGCGTATGTTGATTTGCCGGTTTGCTTTCGCAGCAGTTAATTTTTGTTCACCAAAATCAAGGGCGAAATGAGATCTTATTTTGCTCTTCTCCTTGTCGGTATTTTTTAGATTTGATATGGCACCAATATCCAATAAACTCGACCGAATTGATAAAATATCAGAAACTGTTTCAGCTAAATCATTAGGCCCCTTGACACTATTGCTATCTTTTAATAAATAGAAATATTCATCGAGCATCGATTGTACGTTACCATCAATGCAATATTCAATTACTTGCCGATGGTAGTCTTTGTTCTTTGTGCAGAGTTGTACTATTGCAATACTTTCAGGTTTATTAAAAAGGGAAATGAAGCCTGATCCAATTTGATAACTAGCAGCAACCAATACTTCCGTATCGTATTCAAAAGTCTTCTTAAGCGCTCGTAATCCTGCATTTGACGGGGAACCCAAACAGAGATCAACCAAGTATGTAAGAAGATTATCGAATTGATCTTCAGAGATTTTATTGACATTGGGCAGCTCGCCGTTTAGAATTACATTTCTTACCTCTTGGAGATGCTTTTCTTTTCCTGACTTGTCCTCCTTATCATCAAATTCACTTTCATCTGAAATATGTTTCGATAACCAGCTTCTTATAGCGTCAATATCTTCATGGCTTTGATCTAGTAGTAGTACCGCATACCAAGACCATTTTTGCCAATCACCTGATTGCGTTCCAACTTCCAAAACATTGAGATCAGTTAATTTATCCTTTATAGTTTTTTTCAATTCCTCTTTAATCTCTTCAATGCTCTTCCTCTCAAATAGATTGACTTTTGCATCATATAGTGAGCTTAGATACACAGAGGGGTAATTAAGCATGAAGTTATTCATGCCTGATAATTGATTTTGCTCGGCTTTTAATCTAAAAGTAAGCAGAGGATACGGGAATCTTTTCTTTTCGAAATAATCAGGACTCCTATCGTTTTCCTGTTTTATTCTCTCACCTATTGCCAACCGCTCCGCTTCATAGGAAACCATACTAGCAACCATTCTTGGGACCATTTTCCAGGAAGAAAAAATTAAGGTTTTAGAATAACCATCTGCTCCATTAAAAGCCCCGTGTAAGTCATAATATGGAATGGATGGTGGCACCCAAAGATATTTCCAACCATCGTTAGCAATCGTTTTATCGAATAATAAGCGAATTTTAGCATTGGGGATCTCTTTACTTTTATTAGAATTCAACGGTTTGTATTTCCTAATAAGTCCTAAATCAACCCACGCATCTCGTGAGGAATTTACCAGTTTCTTCAAGACAGAATCGCTTTTGTAGTGTTCCTCTAATTTCTTTTTATGTAAATATCCAGTTAAGAATGAAAGTGGATATGGACAAGATTTAACATACTCCATCGGCACTGGAAGTCTACAGGAATGAACTTTATTTAGATGCTGTACTATCTTGTCAAAAAGGACAAAATCCTTAATATCCTCTTTCTGGATATCCAGTGATATTTCGTTTGAAAATATCATCGCATCCTTATTCTTAGAAACAAGCATTCTTTCCGTCCTTGAAATGCAAGACCTATAAACATCTTCTAGGGCTTCCTTTACTACCAAAGCTTCATCATAGCATTCTTTGATATCACCCGAATGCCTCAAGTGATTAAAGAATTTTTTTCGATTTGTTTCAAAATTCTTCCAAAAATCACTCGATTCATCTTTAAGAAGAAAGCTCAAGAGATTCTTAAATTCTGCATAATGATGCTCTCCATTCAGTTCGTCGAAATCATTGGTATATGGTTTAAAAGGAGTTGCGGATAACATAAGAACCTTTGCTCCATTTTTATCCAATATTTGTCGCGCCAATTCAATTCCAGGATTATCCGACTCATTACTTCCAATCAACTTATTGTATCGTTGGAATTCATCTAGGATAAATAAGTCTGCATTCAGATACTCCTTGCATACATTTGATAACTGTAATCTTAAGTAGCTTATGATATCCCAAAACACACGATAACGCTTATCATAATTCGTACTGATAATCTTGTTTGAGCATATTTTTGAAAGAAGCGAAATACACGATTTTTCAGTCACAATACCCAATTCTTGATAAACGTCCCTCAATTGATCAATGGGGACTTTTTTTCTAAGTGATTTTATGAATATAGTCTTTAATCCCTTCCTTATTTTGCGGTAGTCTCCTAAGTAGCGATGCTTTTGCTTACCCTTGATTTCAAACAACAATGCATCTTCAATCGCCTTAGTCCAGTTCTCCCTCTTCATACGTCTTGTTCCTTTCAAGAGCCATTTCAGACTATTCAAGTTGTCCTTCAATAAAGGATGGTTATAAAGAAGGCGATAAAGTAGAACTCGTTCATCCGAACGACCAGCATTCGTATTTTGATCAAAAGAAGTACCTGGCGTAAAAGCTTTAATTTTGAAATTTAATTTGGATTGATCCTTTTTAGGCTGGTATGCAAGTGCAGTTATTCTGTCATCTTCTCGGGAATAATCAACCACATTTTCTCCATCGCTCCCTTCAAAAAAATTGAGCTTATTTATGTTCTGGGTTGCTATCGCCTGATTAGAACAGATATATACTACGTTAAATTCGTCGCTCGATTTTTTGTTCTTGAGAAACTCTTGATACATCCGAGCAACCACTCCCTTAGCAATAATGGTCTTACCTAATCCAACCTCGTCAGCAATAAGCATCTTGCTTCTACCATATTGATAGAACTGTTCAATGGTATATTCGACAGTAGCCTTCTGAAAGTCCTTCAGGCCTGCTATGGCTCTATTAATATGCTCTTGTGCTTCCATTATTTCTTTGAGTTATGAAATAGGTGAAACACCTCCCACATTTTCTGAAATTCAGCCGAAACGATGCTATTTCCGCTCTCGTCGGTTTCATTTTTGAGCCTGAGTATTAAACTATCAATACTTGTGAGTTTTTTGGGCTCCCTGCTTGCAGTAATTAATAATTTTTCAAAAACCGGGGAACCCTCAAATAAGGCGTTAATACTACTAGATACTCCCTTACCTTTTGAATCTGGCTCTAATTCATTCGCGTCATGGGGACTGGGTGTTTCTTCTGAAAGAAGGAAGGCTAAATAGCTTAGGAATTTCGAACGATTGTTAATTATGGATGAGAAAATCTTACGGAATCGATCATCGCTCAAATGAATATTCATGTCGAGGATAAATTTCTTCTCAATCTTTTGTTTAAAGTAGATTTCAAAGAGAAGAAATGGACTCAAAATGTGTTCCTGGTAACCTCGAAAATCATTGCATCTGAAGTCTTTAGATATGTCAATATCAATCGTTTTTCTCCCACTATCAGGAAGTGGCTTGAACTTCAGAGTACACCCCTCTGGTAACTTAATCTCCGTCCTTGGGATTTGAATAATTAAGTCATACAAATGCTCAGGGTTAGGAATTGCCTCTCCTTGAATATTTATACCTGACAAGCCATGAATCAACTTTCGAATTTCCTGCTCCCTTTGCTTTTCTTCATCAAGTTCTTGTCTTTGTGATCCGCTATAGGGGTCGAACAGGCTTATACTTTTATCATCAGAAAATGTGAGTTGATCTTCGATCTTTTTGGGACTCAAAGAATAGTTCTTGGTTTTCAACTCCACAAGAAATTCTATATTTCGATCATTTGCAGCTTGAGTAGCATTAGCCGAACCAATGAACCAAGACACATCTTGACCTTTCTTATCTATGTAGAATTTAGCATGGAGCTGTTGTCCCACTGGCTCCACTCCTACTTCACTCATTGCATCTGTATTTTCAGCATCTTCTATAAAAGTCGAAAACATGTACGTAGAACTTACCTTATTAATTATCTCAGCCTCTATTCCTGATAAGGCATATTCGGAGCTAAATAAAGACATTCGCTTTGAAGTGCTCTTCAATCGCTCAATTGTCGTTTTATCAAGAAATGGGGACATGACAAGTCGATGATCAACCTCTTCTTTATTGGAGACAACAGGGTGCTTATAAATTGCCTTGGCACCTCCTTTAGCTATTCCTATTGGATGAAAATGGAGGGAATTAAAATTATGAGGCACATCAAATACCACAGTGGATATTTCCTTCAGAAATTCCTTCGGAATCTTCTTTCCACCTTCTTTATCCAGATAGCGGAGCATATCCATTAGCTCCTTGTTATGTCCGTCCTCATGCTTAGACACTTTACCTTCTGTAGTAATAGCCATATCCCAATCTCTGGAAAATGTGAGATTTCGACTAGTGCAAATCAAGCGATAAACGACAGCCTCCTTTTTATCCAATGGAGCATATCTTATCACCCAAATCTTAGGATGAAATGATTGAGAATATTCAGGCATTTGAATTTGATGAATGCCCTTTTCCCAAAAAGCCATGAGCTGATTGTAGTTATTGGGAGCTTTAATTTTTCCACGTTGGCAGTATATGGAAATATGCTTTGATGCGTTTGTCAGTGCTTCTAGCATATCGTCTCTGACCTCATGAGGATTAAAATCCAATCCCTCTGAGAAGAATAAGGCCACTGGTACTAGTAGTATGGCTTCTAAATCTAAGGAATAGGTCGTTGCAATGGCATGATCTAGTTGATAACCTTCTGGGGCTTTTAATTGCACACCATAATCCAGTCTATTATTCCTTGGATCAAGCATCTTCCATTCCTTTCATGACATCACGTACAATAACCTTGGCATTACCAAATCTATACTGGAGCATTTGTAACCCAATCCTTTTGCCCTCTTTTACGTCACTTCCAGATTTAAACTTCAATCTCGCCTTCTTTCCCTTGGAAAATGCTTCCTGTCTCCTAATTAGGTATGACACTTTCTCTAAATCCAACTTCTCAGATTGCATCAAATTCCACCAAGCTCTTATGAAATCAGCTGTTGGTCCTTTAGTTGAAGTAGCATAGTGAAATAACTTTTCAGGATCAAATCCATCATAATTCAGCATGTTGATTTTTAATTCATCATACCAATTCTGCCAGTTCTCGAGAAAATAATCTTGTTGATAAAACTGCTTCTGCAGCTCTTGGTTGTAGGCCAAATGAGCCCCTTCAATTACAATGGCAAAATCATGTGCCAAAACAAGATCCTCTTTCAAGGATGATGGAATCTCTTGTTGAATAATTGCTCTAACAAAGTCCGTAAATGAGTTGCTCTGCTCAAATAGTTCATAAAAATCATCCGATACCAAAAGGGATAGCAGGGAGTTACTTTTATCTACCATGGCATCTCTCAAAAAGCCAGCTTCCTCTTTGTTTAGATTCAAGTCCAGATCCTCTTTCCACTTGAGATTTATAGGAACGTTAACGTTAAAAAAATTGACAAAATCGGCATCAGCGTCATCCTTGTTGTCTTCATCATCCATTGTCAATGATTCCTGATTTGTCTTGTTCGTTGAGTTAAGAAATGCATTAGCTGACAATCCTTTAGAGTTTAGACTACCGAAAACATTCAATCCATTCCAGTAAACCTCTGATGGCCTCCTTACAATTTTGTTTGGTCGTCTTTTGCTGATACCGATTACACCATTTCCTTCCTGATATTCATACTTTTCAGCAAGCTGCCACATTATCTCATACTCCTCTTGTTCGAGATATCTAGAGGGAGTTTTCTTCTTTCTTTCGGCTGGTTTTAATCTTAGGAAATCACGTAAGATATACGGGACAATAAAAAAGTACTTCGCGCGAGTCTGGATAGTAGAAATACCCGGAAATAAACGATCCGAAAGAGCATCTCGAATGGTCCCAATACCCAATTCATCTACCTGACCTTCTGGTCTCAACATGTCCAGAATGCTCCCAACTCTATTACGGTCATTACGACTAAAATCTATCCATCCTATTTCAGCCATTTTACACTATCGCTATCTGATACCATCACAATTACTTTATATACTTTCTAAAAGCACTTACAATTTGAAATATGAAAAATGCCAAAATGATCCTATGAATACCATCCCAGAAATAAATCCATTTACTGTCTATTGATTCGAATGTTCTTGACCATAGACAGCTGAGACGTGCTGGTACCCCTGTTCTGCTTTTGCGTACTTGGAGCTCTTAATCATCCTTCTTTGGGTTTGAAATTAGATTCGAAATATTTATTATTGATCAAGAAGTGTTTATCTCCAGCACCCTGAAGAATATGATGAGCACCCAGACCAACTGCGTTATTTTCTACATCACAGTGCCCTAAATAAATAAATACCTCGTCAACCTTATTGATAAAAGATTGACCTTGCACCCCTAATGAAAGGTTTTCGTATTCAAAGTCAATTCCATTTGCTAATTGCAGCTTGGTCACTCCCGACGCTTGTTGCACTATATTAATTTGTGTCATAACTCTAAATAGTTTTAAAATTCAAAAAAACATC
>JBLIDB010000235.1:0-7654 GCA_047634015.1 Saprospiraceae bacterium | reverse complement strand
GGTGGAATTATTCTTCATGGTATATGTTACGATTTCTTCTTCGTTACTGGTCAGATATATGTCGATAATGCTGCACCCAAAGAAGTACAGGCAAGTGCACAAGGATTCATTACACTTATCACCTACGGACTCGGTATGTTAATTGGTTCATTGGCTTCTGGATATTTTGTGGAGCAGTACACATTAGCCGATGGCAGTCATCTTTGGAAGACGATTTGGTTGATACCTGCAGCGATGGCATTAGGAGCTGGCGTCTTGTTTGCTATTTTCTTTAAGGAAAAGGATATTAAAACGTTAGACGTTTAAACGTTGAACGTTTTACTTTGGAACGCTTGAACGTAGTAAACCAACTTAATCTTCATGTCATCATATGGTAGTATCTCCTTACCTCTCTTTCACCCCTTCCATTAAGATTGAAAGGATCTGCTTACTATCAAGAAAGGCATTGTATTGAAATACGATCTCGTATTGTGGATCTAATATGACCAATGATGGATAGGTTAACGTTCTGTCAATTGTTCCCAGTTTTTTTGCTAACTCGTGTGTACCTGAGTTGCGACCAGTAGGTTGATATTGAAAATCATAATTTCGAAATTTTACAACTTCCGTTTGCTCTCCGTTAAATGAGACAAAGTAGTACTCCTTGTTAAGCAATTCAATGACCTTATTATCCGTCAAAGTGGTTTGCTCCATATTCTTACAAAACTGACACCAAGGAGCATGCAAAAAGACTACGACAGGCTTTTGCTGTAGAGCCATCAAGCTGTCTAATGATTCAAATTGGTGCATACCTAAATCTGCTGTTTTGGATATAGTATTTGGTGCAGATGATGCACAGCTCATAACCATTAATATTAAAACAACAGATAGCAAAGATATACAGCGAGGCATACTTTTATTGAATTGAGAAGCGAATACCTAAGAATCCTCTAATACCTTGATTAGGACCGTACACATAAGTTGGATCAAATGTAAGTGCATTAGGATTTTCTGGGGTTGGTATTACATTACCCGCACCATCAAAGGATACGTTCTTGTCAAATGGATCAAAGCTCCGCGCAATGATAGGTTCACTTTGATTTTTCCAAGGTGTCCAATTGAGAAGATTCTTTACACCTCCATATATTTCAATGTTATTCCCTCCTTTATAGGTCAATTGTATGTTTTGAATACTCCACCAAGGCGAGTCTCCTGGTCTTGGATCCAGTTCTCCAAGAACTGGTAATAGCATAGGGCCATAAACATTACCTGTATAATCTACAGACATTTTGTCGCGTAAAAACTTATATGATACAGCCCATGTAGCTGTGAATCGTTCCGTTAACAATTGACGTTGTTTAATTCCATTTTCTTCTTTAGAGATATCCATTAATGATCCTCCGAGAATAAATGAAAAACCATTGGGTAATGTCAAGTCGGCATTTAAACTGATTCCTTTAGTGACAGCAGACCCATCCAAATTATTATAGATTATTTGATTGGCATTGGTTTCGTAATCAGGCAGGATGACATTACTGAAGTGGGTATACCAAGATGATAACTCTATACTTCCGGATCCCCCATTGGCCAAGTATAATTTCTTGATGTAGTTGGCATTTACATTGACGGATTGTTCAGGCTTGAGTTCCTCTACTACTATCACTTCTCTGGCGCCAGTAAGTGCGGCATGTTCTTCCGTGAATAAGTTTACAACTCGAAATCCAGTACCTATATTAAGGCGAAAGATATCTGTTGGAGATAAGGAGAATTTATAAGCTAAACGAGGGGTAAAAATATTACCATGGGCATCATTGTAATCATAGCGAAGTCCAAGTAATAGTTTATGCTTTTTGTTGAATTCGATTTCATCTTGCACAAATATTCCTGGCAACCAGATTTCGTCGGGATTATTATTGGGGTCAGTAGCTTCTCCTCCTGTTGCAGGAGTATTATCATCATAAAAAGTATATCTCACAGCAGCACCTAAGAGCACATCATGCTTGCTCATGGTCTTATTCCAAGTTAATTGTCCAAAACCAATTTTTTGATCTGCGAGAAATGGCACATCTCCATAAACGGAGTTTTGGTCGTGACTATTAAATGAAAACGAAGCCATCATATTATCTGCGGCAGGCAGTTCATACTGACCTAATAATTCTACGCGCTCTGTGGTTATTGCTTCGCCATATATTTCATCGCCACCGCGATCTTCTTCTGTCCAATTCACATCACCTCCCCAGCGGTCTTCTAAATAGTATCTGCCTGCAATTGTAAAAAGGCGATCATCTTTTCTCTTGAAATTCCATTTCTGGAACACTGAGATTCTCTCTTGAATAGTGACATCTGTGAAGTTGTCGTTGTTGTTATCAATTACATTATCATAATTAAAATAATTGACGCCCGTCAGTACGGTTGCCGCCTTACCTATATTAAGTCGTAGGCCTAAGTCTGTGTTAAGCTCTCCCCATGACGTGCCCATGATATCTACACTAAGCGTAGGAGCCTTTTCTGGATTTTTTGTGATGATATTGATCAATCCTCCGATCGCCTCGCTACCATATAATGACGAAGCGGGTCCTTTTACAATTTCCATTCGCTCTACCAAAGAGTTAGGAATTCCTGATAATCCATATACCGTTGCTAAGCTACTTACGATAGGCATACCATCTATAAGCACCATCGTATAAGGACCCTCGAGCCCATTGATATGAATATCTCCTGTATTGCAAACCTGGCAATTCAACTGAGGACGAACACCATTGACGTTTTGTAGCGCCTCATAGATATTAGGAGTGGGGTTCTTCTTAAAGAAAGCTGGGCTATATACCTCTACTGGTACTGGACTATCGAGTCGACTTACCTCTTTGAGCGTACCCGTAATAACCACCTCGTCCATGGTATGTGCTCCTTGCTGTAAGGTGAAGTCGATAGTCTTAGTTGAGGTGCCTGTTATAGAGATTCCTTTCTCAAGTGTCTCGTATCCAAGGTATGAGATAATGGCGGTATGTTCGCCAAATGGTACATTATCGAGTATGTAAACACCATTTTCATCCGAACTGGTCCCTCTTGAAGTATTTTCTAATAGAATACTGGCATAAGCCATTGGTTCTCCATCGAATCTAAAGATCGTTCCAGATAAAGTGGTCACTTGTCCATATGCAATTCCAGTAAGAGCAAAAAAGGAGATTAAAGCCAGTAAGTTAAGCTTCACGAACATATAAGATTTGATATAGTAAATAATTGATCAATAGATACAACAACACAAAGTTAGTCTATGCTAACAATAATTAGTTGGATTATTAATTATTTTTGCAAAAAAAATATTCTATGTCTTCAGCCGTCAAGGAAAACTATCTCAAAGCGCTCTATTTTCTGGATCAGAAGGACAGTCGAATTAATATTACTGAACTTAGTAACAAACTCAGTGTAAGTAAGCCTACAGCCAGTAACATGGTTAAGAGTTTGGAAGACTACGGATGGGTCATTCATCAAAAGTATAAGCCGGTCACCCTCACTGATGCAGGCAGAAAAGCTGCAGCGCTTATTATCCGTAAGCATCGGCTTACAGAAATGTTTCTCAGTAAGGTTATGGGATTTGGATGGGAAGAGGTTCATGTAGTCGCTGAGCAAATGGAGCACCTCCAATCTCAACAATTGTTTGACAGGATGGATGAGATGCTTGATAATCCGCAAACAGACCCTCACGGTTCTCCTATACCAGATAAAGAGGGCAATGTTATCCAAAGAGAGTTGTTCTGCTTGGTGGACTTATCAACTAATCAACAAGGGCGACTGGCTGCACTCAAGAAGAGCTCCGCAGATCTACTTCATTATCTTAATCAATGTGAGTTAGAATTGGGATCCATGATCGAATTGATCAAAGTAGAACCCTTTGATGGGAGTTGCTTTATAAGCTGTGATGAGAAGGCTCCTATTATGGTAAGTCAGAAGGTAGCTGAGAGTTTATTATTAGAATTGGTATAGATTGTAAATCGCATCGAGAATTATCGGCAAGTTTTCTTTAGGATTTAGAGAACGATATAAATCAATTCTTAATCATAGAAACTATATAGATCTCATCACCCCATATACTCCCAAGCACTCTTATATGCCCCATGTTTTTCTACATGCTGTGCCAGTTGATCGTATAATGGTTCATGTGCGAGCGTAGACATATCTCCTATCATTATAAGCTTGTATCGGGCTCTTGTCAAGGCAACGTTCAATCTTCTGCCATCTTTTAGAAAGCCTACTTCTCCCCGATCGTTGCTTCTTACAAAAGATATATATATAACATCTTTCTCTTGGCCTTGAAAACCATCGATACTATTCACTTCGATGTCGTAAGGATGCCAGAATTCATCTTGAGATATTTCACCTCTGATCGTAGTGACCTGGTAGGAATATGGGCATATAACCCCTATGCTTATAGACGGATCTTGGAGTATGGCATTCGCCATGAAATGCTCTCGCAATATGTGGAATTCATCGATGTTGTTATAACTCCGACCTTCAGGCCCAGTCTTCTCATTAAATCCACAACCACTGGTATCTATAAATGTTACTACCTCTTCATCTCCTTTTATACCCCTCTGCTGAACAAAAGAAGCCGTTTGCAGTCTTCCATTATAGAATTGCTCATTGCTAAAATGCAGGATCTGTTCATGCATCCTATATTGTGTATCAAGTAAGAAGGTACTTTCTATTTGATCCGTCATTCGATCCAAGATCGTCTCTCCAAGCCCTAATTTGAGGGCCTCTGAAGACTTCACTGTAGGAGGAAGCTGTTGGTGATCGCCGGCCATAATGACCCGTTTAGCCCTGAGTATTGCTGTCCAACTTTCTGCTTCTAATGCCTGAGAAGCTTCGTCAATTATGAGGGTGTCAAATATCATTCCTTCTAATTGCGGGTGTGCACACCCTATCAGTGTCGAACAAATAACTTGGGCGGATTCTAAAATTTGATCCGATAGACGGTTTTCTAATTCACGTGCCCACTTCTTTAATTCTCGGGCCTCCCGCTTCATCATAGATCTTTCTCCGCGCTGCTGCTGTCCAAATTTTCTTTTGTGTTTCCCTGCAATATTTTGAGCATTATCGGCTTCTATCTTGACTTGTTTGATATGCTGCCAATCTTTATGATTTCTCATTTTTTCAGCAAGCGTAAGATGAGAGATACTATCTCCTATTCTTGTGACATTACCAACACGTAAGACGGAAATTCCCGTTTCACTTAATTTTCGGGTTAATAAATCTACGGCATTATTAGAAGGAGCGGTCACCAATATCCTCTTCTCTGCTTTAAGTAGCTCTGAGGCAAAACTTACAAGAGTCGTGGTCTTGCCTGTTCCTGGAGGGCCATGGATTATCCCCATGCGCTCTGCTCGTAAGCATCCCTCAACAGCTTTCTTTTGTGACTCATTCAACTTATCAGCAATACCAACATTCCCTATATTTGGAATATCTTGCTGTTGTAACTTCCTGTGTCGAACCCCTTCCCTGAGTTCCTGAAGATATCGCTTATCTGTCCCTTTGAGTTTTCGCAAAGAGTTCGCCATAACGCGATAAGACCTATCATCATAGACTAATTCTATGCCACATTTAGAATGCTTAACGATGTGGTCTTTTAATACACCATCTTGATTAAGGATAATGCTAACTTTTAATCTTCTGGAGAAGGATATCACGCCTTTCCATTCTAATCTTTCTTCGCCTTGCACCCAGAAGACAGCGCTCGCTCCAACTCTAAATCGATGACTACCTACCGTCGATCGAGGGCCAGCCGGCACCATAACAATTTCAATCTTTTCAGCTACACTATAATGTATCTTTTCAATATCTACGGGAAACCATAAAACACCTGCCGTAATTCTCTCTTTTATAGTTTTATTCTGAGAAAGAGATCGAAAGTATGCTTCTTCCGCCTTTCGCTCCTGCTCAATTGCATCTGCAATTATGTCGTATCTATCTTCTGACATTATGTTTAAATCTTCCTTTTTAAATACTTCGCCTATAAACCAGAAGCACCTTCTTTTATAAAAAAGAAAGTGCTTCTGGTTATTATATTCTAGAAAAACGTACTTGGCTTACGCCATTGTAAGCTTTGTATTACTGTTCTTCTTTCGTTCGTGCTCCTTCAGGTATATCTTTCGCATTCTAATATTAGAAGGTGTGATCTCAACATATTCATCCTCCTCTATATACTCCATGCATTCTTCTAATGAGAACTTAATCGGCGGTGCTAATTTCGTCTTGTCATCCGCTCCAGAAGAACGCATATTTGAAAGCTTCTTTGACTTGGTAACATTTACGACAAGATCATTATCTCTAACGTGTTCACCAACAACCTGTCCTTCATAAATCGCCACCCCTGGAGGAAGAAAAAACTTACCTCTATCTTGCAGTTTATCCAATGCAAAAGCAACTGTCGTTCCCGCTTCCATACAGATCATAACACCCTTGTTTCGACTTGGGATATCTCCTTTCCAAGGCTCAAAAGATTCAAATCTATGCGCAATTATGGCCTCTCCAGCAGATAGATTCATCAAGCTTGTAGTAAGTCCGATGAGTCCTCGAGAAGGAATATTGAACTCCAAATGTATCAGATCGCCTTTAGGCTCCATTACCTTTAGTTCTCCTTTGCGCTGACTGATGGCTTCTATTACTTTACCACTATATTCTTGTGGAAGATCGATGGTCAAAAACTCAATTGGCTCATGCTTCCTCCCTTCTATCTCCTTTATAATTACTTTTGGCTTACCCACTTGTAATTCATACCCTTCGCGACGCATTGTCTCTATCAATACAGACAAGTGCATAATCCCTCTTCCAAATACATTGTAAGAATCGGGAGAAGGTGTAGGCTCTACTCTTAATGCAAGATTACGTTCTGTCTCCTTTGTTAATCTATCAATAAGGTGACGAGAAGTTACAAACTTTCCATCCTGACCGAAAAACGGACTTGTATTGATCGTGAATACCATACTCATCGTAGGCTCATCTACTGCAATTGCAGGCAATGCATCTGGATGTTCAAAATCTGCAATGGTATCTCCGATATCAAAAGCATCTATACCTGTCACAGCACAAAGATCCCCATTTTCAACCGTTTCTGTTTTTAACTTTCCGAGCCCTTTGAATACAAAGAGTTCCTTCAACTTTATACGCTTACTCTTTCCATCTCTACCTATAAGTGCCAGTTGAGACTTGGCACTTAATGTCCCTCTCACTACACGCCCTATAGCTATACGTCCTATGAATGAATTGTAATCTATCGTTGTAATCTGCATCTGGACCGGACCTGGATTATCTAGAGGGGCATCAATATGCTCAATAATCATATCAAGCAAGTAGCTGATATCATCTGCTGGTTCCTTCCAGTCTTCTCCCATCCAGTTATGCTTAGCAGATCCATAAATAGTATGGAAGTCTAATTGCTCTTCTGAAGCATCAAGATTGAACATCAATTCGAATACTGCTTCATGAACTTCATCAGGACGACAGTTTTCTTTGTCTACCTTATTCACCACTACCAATGGTTTAAGTCCTAATTCCAGTGCTTTCTGCGTGACATATCTTGTTTGGGGCATTGGGCCCTCAAAAGCATCAACGAGGATTAACACACCATCTGCCATATTCAATACGCGCTCAACCTCACCACCGAAATCGGCGTGAC
>JBLIDB010000234.1:0-7680 GCA_047634015.1 Saprospiraceae bacterium | reverse complement strand
TCGTCTTATTGATTTTTAACTTATAAAATGAAGAAAAATTTAGATTACAATCATGAAAAGCAAAAGATCGAAGAAAATTCATGCAGTACTGAAAATCCACTCCTATTAATTTGCATTCATTAAATGTAGCTTTCTGAAAGGAGGTCTCGGCAACACTGATATTACTGAGGTTACACTCAATCCACCTACATTCTATAAATTGACTTCCAAAAAAGTCGCAATTAGAAAAATTGCATTCTATAAATTCACAATTTTCAAATTTTTTTTTCTTAATGTGTGTTTCAGGTGCTTCAATATTTGCGAACTCCTCCCCTTCATATACTTCTTCTTCGAACATAACATTGTTTTAATAGGGGTGTCCATTAAAGTATTGGCTTATACTTTGAGTAATCCAAAATCTGCTGAGCATCATTAATTTCCAGTAATTGCATGATAGACATCTCCGGATGTCTATCCATATAGGACTTTACCACTTGCAGTCCCATATAATTGCCTGTTCCTCCTGGAGACTCTGGAGGCATTCCCGGAGATGAAGGAGCAGGACCTATTAATTTTGAGAAAGAACGCATATCAGTCTTATAGAACAAGTCTTTATCAAAGAAGTAGTCCCACATCTCCGCTTCATTTTGCCTACACCATTCCAATTGGCTATCCGAATACTCTAATACTATGGTATCAGATTTAAAATCTAATATTTTATCCATAATATAAAGTTTCTTACCTCCCCAGATCATCAATGAAAGAAAGTCTCCTTTGGCGGGAGCAGGCATTTTATCTTCGACTAATACTTCAATCAATCTCTTGCTAAGATGCTGTATATTATAAGTTCGAGTCAGATAGTCTGAGAACATTGGGTTATCAAGGAAAGTCAGTTTATAAGGAAAATCATCTCCCAAAAACATTTCCAATCCGAGAGCCACACCTTCTTTCCCTTCATCATTAAAAACTAAACTTTGGTATATAAATCCTGATATAAATGTATATATCGAAGGAGTTTCAGACACCGGCAAATCAAAAACTCTAAGATAATTCCGCAAGCCTTGAGCGATCTCACTATTCAAGGAGCCCAAATCTTCCGCGTCAAAAGACTCTTGAACAATCCTATTTAATTTTAGATAACCTGAATCAGTCAATATGTCAAGAATGATCTTTTCATGTGGAACTGAATTATCTCCAAGGATTTGTTTAAAGTAAAGATCAGTGAATTCTGGCATATCTGCCTCCAAGACAGCCAAGTCAGCATCAAGATTATTAGTGTCTATTTCTACTATTCGCTGATCAAATCTATAAATAGGTATATGAAGCTCCTCGTTAATTTGCACTACGCTTTGTACCGGAGGCTCTTTGTCACATGCTACAAATAGCATGGTGAGTCCAATAAGAGGAATATATAATAACCTGTTCTTCATATTTTATTTCTTAGGATCTCAATGATGACCCATACGCAGGATTAAAAAATATTTATACTCAAAACAAAAAGGAATTCGGGAAAGCCAAGTCCTAAATGCTAGGCTAGAAGCTTGCAGTCGCCTACTACGTTCAGTATAACGTGCTTACCTTCGCCGTCATTATCAATTAGGAAGCATGAATAATCTAGATCAACAAAAACTCTCGCAATTTATAAAAGATGCGCTGCATGAAGATGTTCAAGATGGAGATCATACTTCTCTGGCTTGTATTCCCTCCCAACAGACAAGTCGTGCCAAGTTACTGGTAAAAGACAAAGGGATTATCGCCGGTGTTGAAATAGCAAGACAAATATTCCAGTATTTGGATCCAGGTGCTACATTAGAAGTACTTCTGGATGATGGGACTGAGGTGAAATACGGAGATATCTCCTTTTATCTAACTTGTAATTCTCAAGCATTATTGAAAGGCGAACGATTAGCACTCAATACGATGCAGCGGCTTAGTGGGGTCGCCACTTTGAGTAGGGCATTTTATAATGAAGTCAAAGGACATCCAGTAACCATACTCGACACACGAAAAACAACACCATTATTACGATTCTTAGAGAAGTGGGCCGTAGTAGTCGGAGGGTGTAGTAATTATCGTGATGGACTATATGATCGGATTATGCTCAAAGACAATCATATTGATGCGGCTGGAAGTATTACGAAGGCCGTAGAAAGTGTGCTTTCATACCTTGGAGAAAAGGATAAGAACTTAGACATGACTGTAGAAGTCCGAGGCTTTAAAGAGCTAAAGGAGGTCTTGGCCCTCAATGCGCATCCTCGAGTGATGTTAGATAATTTTTCTACTGAGCAAATGATCGAAGCGGTTATGCTAGTAAATCATGCACTTGAAGTAGAAGCCTCAGGGGGCATTAAGCTGAATAATGTCAGGGAAATTGCTGCCACAGGAGTCGATTTTATTTCCATTGGAGCATTGACACATTCAGCTCAAAGCCTAGATCTGAGTCTCAAGATTATAAAATAGCAGTTTATGCTAATTCAATAATCATTGAGGGTAAGTGAGTATTAAAAAAATGAGTAGTGCCCCGAAAAAAGTCATCGCCAAATAAAAGCGAGGATCTCGAAACACCTTTGAGTCTTGTTGAGTCATCAGTAAGTTTTGGTCGGTCTTGTAAATAATTTACCATAAGTGTATCTATTTTAATAATGCACACCCAGCTATGCTGAACTTGCTAATAACAATGGTAATTCTCACTGCTGATATTCACTTTTGAATTTCATGATTTAGTGAGTGTACTAATGATTCTTAATGTTCTTGGTTACTACTCCATCTGCACAAACGATACCATGGCTTTTTTTTATAATGTGAGAACTATACTTATTCGCGTACCTATTTTACATGGCTTTATATCTTACCTTTTATTAGACTTTATAAATCATTGATAATCAGAATGCTTTACTTGGAACACATAGTTAATGTGTATAATGTATGATCAATGACTATTGTAAAAATACCCTGATTACGGTACGGATTTTATTCCCTTTGTTGAGGCCATGATTCCCTCATGGGATAGATGGATCCAAAATCATCTTGAATTATCGGTGTCATTATGTCTTTTTAATTCAATAATTATCCGCCAAAAGATCAAGGAGATGATAGGTTCCACTAATTTTGTGGCTTTTAGGCGTCAGTCTGGCAGAAATTATCGTTCTGGAATGATAATCGTGCAAGATTTACTATACAAATAGAAGCAAGATACATGTTCGACTTATTCAAAAAAGTATTTGGTACCAAAGCTGATAAAGATTTTAAGGTATATAGCCCTCTAGTCTCAGAGATCAATGAATACTTCCATTCTTATAACTCACTATCCAATGACGAGTTAAGAAATAAGACCTTAGAATTCAGAAAGAGAATTACTACGCACCTCGAAGGTATAGATCAAGACATCTCAGCATTAAATGAGAAAATCAATCAAGAAGAGGATATTCTCCTGAAGGAAGACATGTACAATGATGTAGATGAACTTTCTAAGGAAAGAGATGGTCACCTAGAAGATATTTTAAAAGAGCTTCTTCCTGAGGCCTTTGCAGTTGTGAAAGAAACGGCAAAGAGATTTAGTGAAAGTCCAACGCTTCAAGTTACTGCTACAGACCATGATCGCGACCTCGCTGCCGTCAATGCATATATCACTATAGAAGGTGATCAAGCAAACTGGAAAAATTCGTGGAATGCCGCGGGAGCTGAGATAACATGGAACATGATCCACTATGATGTACAACTCATAGGTGGTATGGTATTACATGATGGTAAGATTGCTGAGATGCAGACGGGAGAAGGAAAGACACTCGTAGCTACATTACCCGCATATCTTAATGGATTGTCTGGACAAGGGGTACATGTTATTACTGTGAATGACTATTTAGCTCGTCGTGACTGCGAGTGGATCGGACCCATCTTTGAATTCCTATTTCTTACGATAGATTGTATCGATAGATATCGGCCGCATTCTAAAGAGCGAATCAAAGCCTATAATGCAGATATCACTTATGGTACCAATAACGAATTCGGATTCGATTACCTAAGAGACAATATGGTCCACTCGCAATCCGAAAGAGTCCAAGGGAAGCATCATTTTACGATGATTGATGAGGTGGATTCAGTATTAATAGATGATGCAAGAACACCCCTAATTATCTCAGGTCCAGTTCCGAAGGGCACCGAAGAGCAAGAATATCAAGAGCTAAAGCCAAAAATCGAAAAACTAATAAACGCACAGCGATCCCTCTCTATGAAGTTTTTGGCGGAAGCCAAAAAAGCATTTGCTGAAGGTGGAGAGCTCGGTGTCGAAGAAGGTCAAGGTGGTATGAGCCTCTTACGAGCGCATCGTGCACTTCCTAAATACCGCCCTCTAATTAAATTCCTTAGTGAAGAAGGTGTAAAAGTAGGATTGCAGAAAGTAGAAAACCACTACATGAGAGAGCAATCTAAAAATATGCATGTAGTTGATGCTACTCTTCTTTTTACAATCGATGAGAAGAATAGAAATGTAGAGCTTACAGATAACGGAGCTGAATTCTTGGCTAAAGGAGAATCCGATCCTGACTTTTTTATTCTTCCCGACCTTGCTCTGGAAATGCAGCAACTGGACCAAGAAGAAAAAACCACAGAAGTCAGCAATGATGCGAAGAGAACGGCACTCGTTCAGGACTACTCTGCTAAATCAAGACGACTTCATGGAGTAAGTCAGCTGTTGAAAGCGTATACCTTGTTTGAAAAGGATGAAGAATATGTCGTAATGGACGATCAAGTGAAGATCGTCGATGAGCAAACAGGACGTATGATGGAAGGTCGTCGATACTCTGATGGCCTACACCAAGCATTAGAAGCCAAAGAGAATGTCAAAGTCGGTAATATAACACAGACTTACGCTACAGTAACCTTACAGAACTACTTCCGTATGTACCACAAATTATGCGGTATGACAGGTACTGCCGAGACTGAAGCAAAGGAACTTTGGGATATATATAAATTAGATGTTGTTGTAATTCCTACTAATAAACCTGTCGTTCGCGACGATAGAGATGACTTAGTATATAAGACTGCAAGAGAAAAATTCAATGCTGTAATTGAAGAATTAGATCGCCTAACATCTGCCGGAAGACCTGTCTTAGTTGGAACTACTTCTGTAGACATCTCTGAGAAACTAAGTCGTATGATGCAATTGAAAGGCATCAAGCATAATGTTCTTAATGCCAAACAACATAAACGAGAAGCCCAGATAGTTGGGGAAGCAGGTATCGCTGGAAATGTTACGATTGCAACCAATATGGCCGGTCGTGGTACGGATATCAAAATATCAGACGAAGTGAAAGCAGCTGGTGGGCTAGCCATCGTCGCTACTGAACGTCATGATTCGCGTCGTGTAGATCGACAGTTACGGGGGCGTGCGGGAAGACAAGGAGATCCAGGATCTTCTCAGTTCTACGTCGCCTTAGAAGATAATTTGATGCGACTCTTTAATTCTGAAAGACTTGCTAAAGTTATGGATCGTATGGGTCATAAAGAAGGAGAAGTCCTCCAACATGGTATGGTAACAAAATCTATAGAGCGAGCACAAAAGAAACTGGAGGAAAATAACTTTGGGATTAGAAAACGTCTCCTCGAATATGATGACGTAATGAATATCCAAAGAGAGGCAATCTATAAGAAGAGAAGAAATGCACTTTCTGGAGATAGGTTATCTGTGGATCTATTCAATCTTTTCTCAGCTTTGTGTGAGAATATCGTTATTGATTATAAAAACATTGGAGATTATAGTGCCTTCAGAAATGAGTGCATCAGAGTATTAGGATATGATCCTGAGATCGATAATACTGCTTTCAATGAAGCCAGTGTCCAGGATTTAATCAAAGATCTCCAAGATCAAACAAATGATTTCTATAAGTTAAAATTCAGCCGCATTAGTGAAATTCTAATGCCTGTAATAAAGCGAGTACATGGCGAGCAAGGCAATAGATATAAGCGAATAGCAGTACCATTTACGGATGGAAGTAAAAGAACATTGCCTATATCAGCCGATCTTGAAGAAGCGATCGCTACTAATGGAGATTCGGTAATCAGAGATATAGAAAAAGCCGTAAGCTTAGCAATCGTGGATGAAAACTGGAAGGAGCACCTTAGGGCAATGGATGAATTGAAGGATTCCGCTCAAGCCGCTTCTTTCGAGCAGAAAGATCCCTTGGTTATCTATAAGATGGAAGCGTATGATTTATTTGAGAGGCTCATTTACTCTATCAATGAGGAAGTGAGTTCATACCTTATGAAAGGAAAGTTGATATTTAATGTCAACGAAAATCTCGAAGAAGCTAAACAAGTAAAAACAGATCTTAGTAAAACAAGAACAAGTAGAGAGGAGCAAGCGCAACGTGCGGCTGCCGAAGGAGTTAGCGCAAAAAGAGCGAAGCCAGAAACTTTCAAGCGAACAGAGAAAAAAGTAGGTCGTAATGATGCTTGTCCTTGTGGAAGTGGTAAGAAATTTAAGCAATGCCATGGTAAAGCCTAGACTACTAATAGAGGTGATTTAAGAACTAAACAAGATGACTACGAAAAATTGCTTGACAATCAGCCCAATTTTTAAATCACTTCTCAATTGATGCTTCGATTATAATATCTTTGAATTCTATTATGAGAATTGTACTTATTATTATTATCCTGATAGCGCTTCCATGTATAGGGAATGCACAGATTTCATTTAATGAACATCCTTCTGTCAAGAAGTTAATGGATTATTATATCTCTAAAGGTCAGGCTGAAGATATTCTTGATGGCTGGAGAATAAAAATCATAAGTACTACTGATCGGCGCGCTTTAGAGAATGCCAAGTATCTATTTGAAAGAAATTTTCCTGAATATGAGTGTACTCAGCATTACGAAGCACCTCATTATAGTCTCAAAGTAGGCGCTTATGAGACACGTATGGATCTGGAGCCAATGTTGGTGTCTTTCAAACAAGATTTCCCTTTAGCAATTCCTTTTCGAGATCGTATTTCGAAGCAAGAGTTATTTTAATCGATGGCCACCGCACTCCGTTCTAAACGCGGGTTTGATTGGTTATTATTTCTCGTATTTCTATGTCTCATCGGCACTGGATTAGTAATGGTCTATGCCACTACCTACAATGACTTTTCCAGTTCTATGTGGAATATTAGCTCTCCTTTTGGGAGGCAACTTTTATGGGCCGTGGCTTCTATAGTCATTATGCTTTTTTTATCTGCTATCGATTGGCAAGTTTGGAATACATTAGCACTTCCGTTGTATAGCTTTGGGATTGTCCTCCTAATAGTCTTACTCATTTTCGGTACAGAAACCAAAGGAGCACAATCTTGGTTAAGGATCGGTTCTTTCTCATTACAACCAAGTGAATTCGTAAAGCTCACTACTATTATTTTGACTGCTAATCTGCTGAGTTCTATTAGAATAAGGCTTACTGAGCCTAAATCACAAATGATCGTTTTTGGGGTATTGGCATTACCTGCTTTTCTTATCATTTTACAACCAGATCCTGGCTCCGCATTGACTTTTGGTTCCTTATTAATATTGACATATCGCAAAGGCTTATCGGCCTCTTACTATATCGCTTTACTTGCTCTTTTCTCGACCTTAGTCTTCTCATTCACTTTTGGGTTTTATCTCGTTTTCAGTGTTGTTTTTTTAATAGGAACATGCCTTGTATTGAATTTTGATAAAGCAAGATACATGGCC
>JBLIDB010000233.1:0-7702 GCA_047634015.1 Saprospiraceae bacterium | reverse complement strand
AGATCAGAATTGTCTTAACATCACCATTAAGGAGCGGTTCCGATATCGGAAGACATATCGATAAGCATGGTGATGGGGTAAAAGTTAATGCCTTATGGGTGGAAGATGCACGCTATGCATATGAAGCAGCAATGGCGAGAGGTGCAGTTAGCTTTCTGTCTCCGACAATAGAATCCGACGAAGATGGTGAGATTGTAAAATCGGGCATCCATATATATGGCGAAGTCGTTCACATATTTGTAGAGCGACGCAATTATAATGGTGTCTTTCTTCCTGGTTTCCAGAAATGGGAAAGTCCCTATAATCCAGAGCCTGTTGGATTGAAATATGTAGACCACATGGTTGGCAATGTCGATTTAGGTCGCATGAATCACTGGGTGAAATTTTACGAAGATGTTATGGGTTTTAACCAGATTCTATCTTTTGATGATAAGGATATATCTACGGAGTTTACCGCCCTCATGAGCAAGGTGATGAGTAACGGCAATGGCAGAATCAAATTTCCAATTAATGAGCCAGCACCCGGATTGAAAAAATCACAGGTGGACGAGTATCTTGAATTTTATGAAGGAGAAGGTGTCCAACATGTTGCGGTCGCCACCGATAATATAATCGAGACTGTTACTGAACTAAGAGATAGAGGAATTGAATTTTTGGATATTCCTGATACTTATTATGATTCATTGCTTGATAGAGTTGGTGAGATTGACGAAGATCTGGCGCCGCTTAAAGATTTAGGTATTCTTGTAGATCGTGATGAGGAAGGATATTTGCTTCAGATATTTACCAAGACAGTTCAAGCGAGGCCTACTATGTTTTTCGAAATTATACAGAGAAAGGGTTCCCAATCCTTTGGGAAAGGAAATTTTAAAGCTTTATTCGAAGCTATAGAAAGAGAGCAGGAATTAAGAGGTACCTTGTAATTAGTATCTATAATATCAATCTATGCCTCTAGAGCCTAAAGCCTTTAAAACAGCTTTGACCCGTGTTCTGCCCTATAAGGGAGGAAAAGGTCGACCTTATGATTCGTCATTAGAAATACATAAACTTTCTTCTAATGAAAACCCTTATGGCTGTTCACCATTGGTTAGAAAGGCAATAGAGGATGAAGTACTGCGGATTAACGAATATCCAGACCAGACAGATAAAAGATTGCATGATGCATTGAGTAGTCATTACAAAGGCAGATTAAAGGAGGATCAATTTATTACAGGAAATGGTGGGGTTAACATTATAGAGATTGTAGTCAATGCATTCTTGGACGATTCAACGAATTGCATTGTTTCAAATCCTTGTTTTCTACCTTATATTCAGTTTTCGAAAAAAGTAAATGCTGAGGTAATAGATATCCCATTACATGCCAGTGATTATAGCTTAGATGTCCAGGGTATATTAAGAGCAATAAATGAAGAGACAAGAGTTGTTTGGTTATGTAGCCCTAATAATCCTACAGGTACCATTATAAAAAGATCAGAATTAGAAACCATACTGAATGGTGTTCCTGATCACGTTGTAGTTGTATATGACGAAGTATATTTCCACTATGCCGATGATGTTGATAATGTAAGTGCCTTAGAATATGTCGATCAGGGATACAATGTAATTGCAATTAATAGTTTTTCTAAGGGATATGGCATGGCAGGAGCGCGTATTGGCTATGCCTACACCACGGTGCAGATAGCTTCTTATATCAATACTGCCAAGCGGCCTTTTTATCTCAATCGATTATCATTAGTGGGCGCCATTGCAGCTCTTAAGGATCAGGATTTTATTAGGAAAACGGTAAGAAGGACGCATGAAGCGCGCTTAAGCTTGTATGCAGCATTGGATAAATTGAATATTAGGTACTGGCGGACTCAGGCTAATTTTGTTTTAATAGCCCCAGAAATACCATCAGAGAAATTTCAAAAGGGAATGGCGGAATTAGGTGTGATGGTCAGACCTGCAGATGCTTTTGGAGCCCCTAACAGGGTTAGGGTAACGATAGGGACCTCCTCCAATATAAAAGCATTTATTAAAGCTTGTGAACTAGTATTGGGACGAGGACAGGAGTAAATGAAAAAGGAATAATTTCATTGAAGGAGAGATAGATGATTTAGTGCTCGAACAGATTAGAATGAATCAATAAAAATGCAATTAAATTCTCACGACAAACTAAATAATTGATATGCCTATTTACCACAAGTTGGGAGTTATACCTAGTAAGAGACATACGGTATTCAGTAAGCCAGAAGGGGGATTATACTATGAGCAATTATTCGGTACGATAGGCTTTGATGGGATGTCTTCATTATTATATCATACTCATCGACCTACTATGGTCAAAGAGGTGATGGAGGCACTAGATGTAAGCCCTAAGATCGCGGTGGAGAAGAACTTGACCGCTCGGAAGTTAATAGGATTTGATGTTGCACCTGAAAATGACTACTTAGATTCTCGTCAAACAATGATGGTCAATAATGATGTCCATATCGGATTAGCCGCCCCACGACAATCCATGAAAGATTATTTTTATAAAAATGCTGATGCGGATGAGATGTTATTTATTCATAAAGGCAGTGGAACGCTGAAGACATTTCTGGGTAATATTTCTTTCGAATATGGGGACTATCTAATTATTCCACGTGGGATGATCTATCAAATAGAATTCGAAACAGAAGAAAATCGAATACTATATGCCGAATCATTTCATCCTATCTATACGCCCAAGAGGTATCGCAATTGGTTTGGGCAGTTATTAGAACATTCACCTTTTTGTGAGCGAGATTATATTTTACCAAATAATTTGGAAACTCATGACGAAGAGGGAGACTTTATTTTGAAAATCAAAAAACAAGGGATGTTGCATAGCTTAGTTTACGCGTCGCATCCATTTGATGTTGTAGGATGGGATGGGTATAATTACCCTTATGGTTTCTCAATTCACAATTTTGAACCAATTACAGGACGTGTACATCAGCCACCTCCCGTACATCAGACTTTTGAAACCTCTGCGTTTGTGATATGTTCTTTTTGTCCACGGTTATACGATTACCACCCTAAGGCCATTCCAGCGCCTTATAATCACTCTAATATTGATTCTGATGAAATGCTTTACTACGTAGACGGAGACTTTATGAGCCGTACTAATATTGCACCGGGACATATATCACTCCATCCTTCAGGAATCCCCCATGGTCCGCATCCAGGTACATATGAGGCGAGTATAGGCAAAAAAGAGACGAGGGAGTTGGCGGTAATGATCGATACATTCAAGCCCTTACAATTAACCGAAAATGCGCTCAAAATTGATGATGGGAAATATTATAAATCTTGGTTAGCACATTAATCGATTCTAATACGATAAGCATGATAATAGAAGTAGAAAAGAATTCAGATTTTTCAATTCACAATATTCCATTTGGTGTTTTTTCAACAAATGGTACTGACAAGCGTGTAGGGGTTGCCATTGGCGAGTCTATCGTAGATTTAAAAGCTGTTGCGGAATTAGGGGTTTGGGATTTCGACATTTCGGTATTGTCTAGGCCATTTTTGAATGACTTTATTTCATTGGGTAAAACAATAACGGCTAAAGTCAGGACCGATATCCAAGGATGGTTGAAGGACGAATTGTCTCCCCTAGGAACAAATAAGAATGTATTTATTCTGCAGGCTGATGCGAGTATGCATATGCCTGTTCAAGTGGGGGATTATACCGACTTCTATTCAAGTATAGAGCATGCTACTAATGTTGGGATGATGTTCAGAGATCCGGAGAATGCATTGTTGCCCAACTGGAGACACCTCCCTGTTGGTTACCATGGTCGTGCATCTTCTATCATCGTAAGTGGAGAGCATATTCACCGACCTAAGGGACAGGTCATGCCAAAAGGTGCCTCATCTCCGATTTATAGATCATCAGCTAGGTTGGATTTTGAATTAGAAATGGGTTTCGTAATTGGAAAGGATACTGATTTAGGTACTTCCGTATCTACGAAAGAAGCAGATGATTATATTTTCGGATTGACATTGTTTAATGATTGGTCTGCCCGAGATATTCAGAAATGGGAATATGTGCCATTAGGGCCATTTTTGGGAAAGAGTTTTGCTTCTTCGATGTCTCCATGGATTGTAACATTAGAGGCTTTAGAAAAATTTAGGGTAGCGGGACCTGAACAAAACCCTGAAGTACTTCCTTATTTGCGATACGATGGGATTAGAAATTATAATATTAATCTTGAAGTGGGCATTACTCCTTCAGGAGGAAGTGAGACGATAATTTGCCGATCTAATTTTCAATATATGTATTGGAATATGGCACAACAATTGGCCCACCATACTGCCAATGGTTGTAACATTAAGGTCGGTGATTTAATGGCGTCAGGCACGATATCTGGTAAGGATGAACATTCTTATGGCTCTATGTTAGAACTATCATGGTCAGGTACTAAGCCAATGCCTCTTAATGATGGAAGTACAAGAACGTTTATTGAAGATGGTGATACCATCATCATGAGGGGACATGCGGAACTTGATGGTGCTAGAGTGGGTTTTGGAGAGGTGCGAACTGAAGTCTTACCCAGTATATAATTCAATACATATGGGAGTTTATACAATTGATCCTCGAGATTTATCTCAACCAGAGTTGCATAGATATTTGCTGTCGGCTGTGGCACCAAGACCTATATGCCTTGCAAGTACTATTGACACTGATGGAAATGTGAATTTGAGTCCTTTTAGTTTTTTTAACGTGTTCAGTTCTAATCCACCAATAATGGTTTTTTCGCCTGCTCGTGGAGGCAGTAATAATGCTAATAAGCACACTTTTCTAAATATTGATGAAGTAAAAGAGGTGGTCATTAATATAGTAAACTATCCCATTGTTGAGCAAATGTCACTGTCGAGCACATCATACAATAAGGGTGTTAATGAGTTTGTGAAAGCGGGGTTTACGCAGATAAAAAGCACAAAAGTTCGGCCGCCAAGAGTAGGAGAAGCTCCGGTAGCTTTCGAATGTGGAGTTGACAATGTCATCGAATTAGGAAATGGGCCAGGTGCTGGTAATTTGATTATAGCACGTGTTAAGCTTATTCATATTCAAGAAAAATATCTCGATGTTAATGGCATGTTGGATACCACCGCATTGGATCTGGTCGCTCGAATGGGAGGGAGTTGGTATTGCCGTGCTTCAGGTGACGCATTATTTGAAATTCCCAAGCCGCTCAAAATTAGAGGTATTGGTGTGGATCAATTGCCACAGAGTATCAAAATGAGCACTGTTTTGACAGGCAATAATCTTGGAAGATTGGGCAATATGGAGCAATTACCATCAGCTTATGAAGTCCATAGTGTCAAGGAGATGGAGGAAGTTCGTGACTTACTTCAGCAGAATTATGAATCACCTTTTCTAACCAAAATTGCGCTGCATAGACTGGCCAAAAAGTGGATAGATAATGGTAACTCAGATATCGCCATTCGGGTGCTAATGCTTGCTGATGAGTTGACTCAAGAGTGATTTTCTTTTTTGCATTTCTTTCAACGTTCAGCACTCATTGCTCTCGTTAATACAGCTCGCGAACTATCCATACATTTGCGCCTCATTTTAAAAATCGAGAGATATGTTATCATCTGCGTTGGGTCAACCATTTTCATTGAAATGTGGTGTTACCGTTAATAATAGAATAGCGAAGTCTGCATTGAGTGAAGGTATTGCTGAGGCAAATGGAAGGCCTTCTGAGGCGTTGGATAACCTTTACAAGCGATGGGGACAAGGAGGAGCAGGAATTCTATTCACTGGAAATGTAATGGTAGACAAGGATCATCTTGTTAATGCCAATGTGATGATTGCAGATGCAGCATTTGAGGCGGATTATAAAAGACTGGCCGACAACGCGCAGGCAGAAGGTGCTCAGTTATGGATGCAAATCAATCACCCCGGCAGACAATCTCCAGTATATCTCGATAAAGCGCCAGTGAGTGCTTCCAATGTAAAGATGCCAAGTAAGATATATCTCGAGCCAAGATCGCTGGAAGGGGATGAGATAGTAGACTTAATCGTGCGATATGGTGATGCAGCATTATTGGCCAAGAAATCGGGGATGAAAGGGGCTCAAATCCATGGAGCTCATGGGTATTTAGTTAGCCAGTTCCTCTCTCCACTTACCAATCTTAGAACAGATAAATGGGGAGGTTCATTAGAGAATCGCGCAAGATTCGTCCTCGAAATCTACCGGAATATGCGGAGTAAAGTAGGAGCAAATTTTCCTATAAGCATAAAGATTAACTCCGCAGATTTCCAGAGAGGAGCTTTTACAGAAGAGGAATCTATGGAGGTAATACGCCTCCTAGATCAAGAAGGAATGGATCTTATAGAAGTCTCTGGAGGGACTTATGAGCGAGCGGCGATGGTCGGTACGATGCAAAAGGAAAGTACAAAGCAGCGAGAGGCGTACTTTATGGATTTCATAGTAAAAGTCCGAAAGCAGATTAATACACCATTGATGCTGACAGGAGGATTTAGAACAATTTCAACGATGGATGCTGCGATAGAAGGCGGTGAACTTGACTTTGTAGGATTGGGAAGGCCTTTTTGCGTATTCCCTGAAGTGGCAAAGGAGTTGATTTCTGGAAATAGAACTGATTGTACGGTTCCAGATCTACTTACAGGCGTTGATAAGATCGATATGACAGGAATGTTGCAGACGCCTTGGAATCAATTCCAATTAATACGAATGGGGAAGGGGTTAGAGCCAGATATCAATATGGATGTGTGGGAAGTATTTGAGAAGGTAACAGGGAAACCAAGGCCTGTTTAATCCCAATAATTGAGCTGTTCGAAGATTAAGTCGCAATCTCACCACCACAACTTGATCCAGCACCTGCTGTACAACCATAGCAATGCTGATTAACAAGAATAGTACGATTAACGAGCGCTATGGCATCAAAATCATCAAGATGCTGTGAGCTTGCATCTACTTTCATATCCAGCATCTGATTAAAATCACAATCATATAGATATCCGTCCCAACTTACAGAGATCGTACTACGGCACATGAGACCTTCTATAGTATCAGGATTATAGGCAGTAATGAGTTTTTCCATGTATTCCGCATAACTCCCAGTCTCTATCAAGTAGTCTAGAAATCTGGAAACAGGAAGATTAGCAATACAAAGTAAGTCATGGAATTCTATTTCAAATTTTCGTTTAAGCTGTTGCTTAAATTCGCGTTATAGGCTTTCTTGGGAAGCAGGCAAAAAGGCACCTGAAGGATTATATTCCAGATCTAATTTCAGTTCAGATTCTGGTATACCATAGCCTACCGCATTTAACTTTTGCAATGCTTTTATAGAATCTTCAAAAACACCATCTCCTCTTTGTTGGTCCGTTCGACGCTTTGAGAAGTGCGGTAACGAAGAGATAATATGGACCTTATTACGAGCAAAAATTTCTGGCAAATCATGGTACTTAGGATTGGCCATTATAATCGTCAGATTACAACGATTGATCACTGTTATGCCGAGTCGAGATACTTCCTCTACGAACCACCTGAAGTGAGCATTCATCTCAGGTGCGCCACCTGTAATATCTACTGCTTCGATGGAATCAAGCGTTTTTATTAGGGCAAACGCACCAAAACTATGCTATCAATATATTTAGAAGATATTGAACATTTAATGATGCTCGGAATCTTCGTTTTTTCAAACTGCTTTTGTCTGTCATTTT
>JBLIDB010000232.1:0-7863 GCA_047634015.1 Saprospiraceae bacterium | reverse complement strand
GCCTCTTTTTTATAAAAATATTAGGTATGCTTAAATGCCCAATTCAATTAATTTATTACAATTCCAGCAGAAATAGACTAAGAGGTTAGAAAGTCAACAGGGCTTTGCGGGAACTAAAAATTATTACTGGGAAAGAAGTGTTACGGCCTCTTCAGAGCGAGGTGCAAAAGTATTAGATGAAAGATATTTGAGTAATCATAACGTGTTTTCAGGTATAGGAGATCTGAAGGAACGAAGTGTGGTTATTTATAAATTGAAAGAGCAAGATTGGACTACTTCTCTTGGGAAGTATGAATTGACTAAAACAAAAGGAATTGTTTTGGTTATTGTGGCTCCATGTCCTACTCCTGTAAACGATAAGATTGAAAATGCCATTGTCCTAAATCAAGGCACCCTATGTAGTAATGATTCTTACTCCTTGCTCTATGCTTCTATCGAAACTAATAAAAAAATAGCAACTGATCTATCTGATAATAAGGACGTTTGGTTCAAGATGCAAACAAATGCCAAGAAAGAAATGGTCGAACTTATGATTAAGCGACCAAATTCTGGAACAAGTAACCCTTTCTTGGAAGCTTATAACATAGACATGGAGCCCATGAAAACATATCAAGAAGAAAGCGCTTCTCAAGATCATTTCTTTATAGAGAATTATGACGGCGATTCAGAATTCTATATAAGAGCATTCGATATAGATAGGCCTAACGCAGATCCCTTTCAAATTTGTCGTGTAATGCATGTCGATCTCAATGACGATTGTGATAAAGCGATTGAGGTAAAAGTATTGAAATCTTGTGAATGGTTGGGGGTACAGTTTTAATGGTTCGACACCTTCTTCTGAATTACAAGCAAGTTATAACTGTGTAGCGAATAAAGAGTTTTATGATGTTTGGTTTGAGGTAGTAGTTCCGAGATCAGGTTATTTCTCTGTAAAGTGTAAGAATAAGATCGGCGTAAAAAATGACCTTTTATTAGAAGTATATTCTGGTACATGCGATAAAAAGGAATTGATTGGTTGTCAAATGGTATATGGTATATCAGGTGTAAATCCAATAGGCTACCTACCTTTTGTAGGGATGAAAGCCGGGGAGAAGGTATTTATAAGAGTTGGAGGAAAGGGATATGGTCAACAGGGAAATTTTGATATGTGTGTAAGCAAATCTTTTGAAAATATATGTACGATAACCAAAATTGAAGTAGGTGAGACGTCAAATTGTAATGCTAAGAGCAATACACATTCTCAAGATATCACTGTCAGCTATCAAAGTACGGGAGCGCTAAATAAGCTAATTGTCAATGGCCAATATTTTACCTTAATGGAAAATCCACAAACAATCACGCTTAGGGATTTACCAACGAATAAGCCATTGACTATTAGGGCAAACCTTTTAAACTTAGAGGGCCCTACATGTTGGGTTAATAGTATATATTTAATTGAGTCAATATATGCGTATAACCTACTGTGTGAAGACGAGAATAAGAAATTGGATGATTGTTTTGACGCAGAGCCAATTGAAGTTAGCGGAGATTGTGAAGGGGACTCATATTCTCTATCTAATAGTGTCGCCTCAGGCTATGTGTCAGATGGAGGATGCATAGAGCAACAGAAGGACGAATGGTTTGAATTGATAGTACCTATTGGTGGTGAGATTCTTATTGAGGTTGCATCGCTGAAGAATAAGTATAATTTACTTTTTGAAGTCTATATAGGCGACTGTGATACTAAGAAACTTATTGCTTGTAATACAAGTAGTCGTCAAGATGCAAAAGTAGTAACATTTAGCAATCTCGAACCTGGTGAGATACTCTATGTCCGTGTTGCAGATATGGGTGAGGACATGGATGCAGTTTTTTCACTTTGTGTAAGTGAGCCCATTATTGTGGAGTCTCGCAGTGTTGATGTTTTGCTTGCGCAAGATGAGGATGCTTCACCTGCAGAAAATAAAAAAGAAGTTTCTATACAGTGCTTACCGAATCCTACTATCGATTATGTACACGTTGTGAGTGAATCCTTTGATGAACATGAATTGCATAATATTTTTCTTATTGATAGCAATGGTCGAATAATCATTGAGTCGAACCTTACATCAAGAAGTCATAAATTAGATCTTACTTCTGTATCATCTGGTATTTATGTTTTAATAGTAGAGAATGGTGGGGATCGACAAATTAGAAAAATTGTTAAGTCCTCTTCAGCGAATTTCTAAGTCTATGTTTGAAGCTTCGATCTCAAATAGGAAGAAGCATGGATTCTCGAACTATGCATTAGGAATCATAATGAACGTCAAGAGGCCAATGAAATAAGGAGTTTTACTGATTGAGTCATAGCACGGCTATGGTAAAATAAGAAAAGGTAGCAAAGTGCCTTACTTACTTGAAGACACCTTGAGTCAGAATAGATTTTCTAATGGGCAATCCGGGATTAAGCATGGCTTACCCCGAATTTCTTGCATACCTTCGCCATCGTGTATTCGAACATCAAAAACTCATATGTAGGACTTCAAGAAAGAAGTATTGGGCGCATTACCTCTAAGGAATTGGGTTTCAAGGAAACCAATGAGGATGTCGATCTTATTATAGTCATACCATGTTTTGCTGAGGATGAGATTCTAAAGACATTGAATTCGATAAATGCTTGCAGAAAAGAAGATATCAAAATAGAAGTAATCGTACTAATCAATGAATCTGAAGATGTAGAAACACATTACCAATTGATTAATGAGGTGTGTTATAAGAGCATTCTCAATTATGTCGATACTACCCAGCCAGATTGGAGTCTTTCTTTAGCATATATTACAGGTATTCCAAGGAAAATTGCAGGAGTAGGTACTGCGCGCAAATTGGCCATGGATGCAGCATCTGTCAGGTTCCAAGATATAGGTAAATTGGAAAATGGGATAATCGTAAATCTTGATGCGGATTGTACGGTATCCGAAAATTACCTTCATTCAATTCTAAATCATTTTTATACTAATTCTAAAGATGAATTAGTATCAATTGCTTTTCAACATAGGATTGCAGAATTAGAAAATCCAAATCAACGGGAAGCGATCCGCCAGTATGAAGATTATCTGCGCTATTTTATTGGAATGCAAAAATGGTTGGGGCTTCCATATGCGTATCAGACTATCGGAAGTGCATTTGCCGTAAGAGCGAGGGCCTATCTGCAAGTTGGAGGAATGAATAAGAGGAAGGCGGGTGAAGATTTTTACTTTATACATAAGTTTACTAAGAAAGGATCTATAGCAACGTTGGATGATTGTACAGTTTATCCTTCTGGACGAACTTCATTTCGCGTACCATTCGGAACTGGTAGAGCAGTAGGAGATATGATGAATGACAAGGCTACTTTTTATGCATACCATCCTCAGAGTTTCTATGATTTAGAGGAATTTGTCAAGGGGGTAGAAAGTTTCTACACCAACGATGTAGAAGTCTTTTTTGACTCTTTTCCTAAAGGATTACAAGAATATTTACAAACACAAAAGTTTCATCAAGAGATTGAGAAGATTCGTAAGAATACTGCTACGCTCCAATCATTTTACAAAGCCTTCTATCAATGGTTTGATGCCTTCCGTTTGATGAAGTACTTGCATTATGTAAGAGATAGATATTATCCTTCTATTCCTATCGATGAGGTGCTTATGGAGGTTGACGTTACGTAAACTTTCGATAAACTATATTTCCCATTACTTCTTTATATTGCGGATGGTCAACCCAATAAAATAGTTATAATATGAGATATTCAATTCTTTTTACGCTAATTCTAATTTTGCTGTGCTGCGGCGTATTGCAAGCCCAAGGCACGCAACTATTGAGACAGCCTACTTTATCCGAGGATGAAATTGTATTTATTTATGCAAATGATCTCTGGATAGTAGATCGAAAAGGGGGAGATGCGAAACGCTTGACGTCTAATGAAGGAGCTGAATTTGCACCTCATTTTTCACAAGATGGAAGTATGATTGCTTTCTCTGCTCAGTATGGAGGTAACACAGATGTATATATAGTGAATGCTGAAGGAGGTTCTCCTCAGCGTCTTACTTGGCATTCTGGACTTGATCGAGTCGAAGGTTGGACTCCAGATGGAAAGATTTTATTTGGTTCGGGGAGAATGGCACATCCTACTGAAACCTTTTCCTTTTATAAAGTAGGAACTGATGGAGGGCTACCAGAAGCGTTGAATGTCACAAGAGCGGCATATGGAGAGATGTCTGAAAATGGAGAATATCTGGCATATACACCTATTAATTCCTGGGATCCAGAATGGAGAAATTATAGAGGCGGACAAGCAATGCCAATATGGATTCAGGATGCGAATACTGGAGCAGTTATAAAAACACCACAGATAGATGCAGAGCGACATCTTTATCCTGTATGGATAGGAGAAGTCGTTTATTACCTCTCAGAGAGGGATTACGTAAGTAACATATGGTCTTATGATATAAACACTCAGCAAGAGAAGCAGATCACATTTCATAAGAGATTCGATGTAAAAAGTCTTGATGCTGATAATGATGATATTATTTACGAACAAGGAGGATATTTACATCTCTTTTCGGGGGCTACTGGAGGGACACAACAATTGACTATAAATGTCAAAGGAGATATGAATTTTGCAAGAGAACGATGGGAGACCGTCTCAGCAAGTAGCTTAGGTAATCCTAATATTTCTCCAAATGGAAAGCGCGCTATTTTCGAGCACCGGGGAGAGATTATTACCGTACCCAAAAAGAATGGTAGCTCCAGAAATCTAACTGCAAGTTCTGGCACTGCAGATAGATCTCCTATCTGGAGTCCTAAAGGAGATGAAATAGCGTGGTTCGATGATGCTGAAGGGGAGTATCAATTGATAATTGCAAATCAATACGGCGTCATTTCAAAAAGAATGGCTGTTCCCTCTCAGACATTTTATTTTAGACCAGATTGGTCAGCAGATGGATCTAAAATCGTTTTTACAGATACGCACTATAATATGTGGTTTGTGGATTTAGAAACGGAGGAATTTACAAAAGTGGATACCGATGGTTATGCACATCCTAATAGAACGATGAATCCAATTTGGTCTCCTGATAGTCGCTATTTAACTTATGTCAAGCAACAGAAGAGTCACTTTAAAGCGGTATTTATTTATGACACTGGGACAAAAAGTACACATCAGGTTACTGACGGAATAGCGGATGTTGTTACCCCTATATTCGATCAAAGTGGTGAATATCTCTATTACTTAGGAAGTACGGATTATGGTCTGGCATCAGGATGGTTGGACATGAGCTCTTATGATCCAGAAGTAAGCAGAACGCTCTATGTATCTGTATTACATCAAGATGGGAAGTCTCCTTTTTTACCTAAAAGTGATGATGAGGAGATAAAAGAGGAAGAAGAAGGAGAGGAGAGTGACAAAAAAGAGGACGTCGATGATTCTAAAAAGGGAGATAAAGAAGAATCTGACAAGAAAGAAGAAGAGAAACTAAAGCCTATAGATTTCGAAGGTATCAAAAATAGGGTAGTTGCGGTCTCGGATGTTTCTGGAGAGTATATTGCTCTGGAACGGGCACCTAAAGGAAAGGTAACTGTAGTGGGCTCTGGAGAAGGAGGATCAAAAGTCCAAACTTATGATTTTGAAAAGAAAAAGTTAGACGAATGGGTTAATGGGGTTTCTTCTATTGTTACGTCATATGATGGTGCCTATGCATTATATCAAGGCGGAGGAAATTGGAATATATCTTCCTTGTCAGCTAAGCCGAATGAGGCTGAAGATGGGCTTAAAGTAGATCTTAAGATTAAACTCAATCCTCAGGAGGAGTATCACCAAATATTTAAGGAAGGATGGCGGTATATGAGAGACTTTCTATATGTCGATAATGTTCATGGTGCGCCTTGGGATAAAGTCTGGGAATGGTATGCACCATGGATAAATCATGTGCGGCATCGGACAGATTTGAATTATGTAGTCGATATCATGAGTGGTGAAGTTGCGATTGGACATTCATATGTTCGGGGAGGAGATATGCCTGACATCGATCGTGTCCAAGGAGGACTGCTCGGTGCAGATTATAAAATGAATAATGGGCTCTATCAAATAGAAAAAATATATACTGGAGAATTATGGAATCCCAATGTCACAGCTCCTTTATATGCACCAGGATTAGGTGTAAATGAAGGAAATTATATCATTTCCATTAATGGAAATAAATTAACAGCAAGTGATAATATAAATGCATTTCTGGAAGAGACAGCTGGAAAGCAAGTAAGACTTGAGATTAAGTCTGATCTAAATGATGAAACACAAATTGCAATTGTAGAACCTATAGCGAATGATGGAAGCCTTAGAACTATAGAATGGATGGAGTCCAATCGACGGAAAGTAGACGAGCTATCTGATGGTAAGTTGGCATATGTATGGGTTCCAAATACTGCTGGTGCAGGATTTACTAATTTCAATAGATACTACTTCTCTCAGCAGGATAAGAAAGGGGTTATAATAGATGAACGAAATAACGGTGGTGGTTCGGCAGCAGACTATATGATAGATATTATGAGTCGAGAAGTTGTAGGATACTTTAACAGTAAAGCTGGAGATCGACGCCCTTGGACTACTCCTATTGCAGGAATATGGGGGCCGAAAGTCATGATAATAAATGAAAGAGCCGGATCTGGTGGTGACTTACTTCCCTATATGTTCAAAGAAAAGGGATTGGGGTCGTTAATTGGTACAAGAACTTGGGGAGGACTTGTAGGGACCTGGGATACGCCACCATTTATTGATGGTGGACGAATGGTAGCTCCCAGAGGTGGATTTTATGATGTGGATGGCAAGTGGGCTGTGGAGGGAGAAGGAGTTTCGCCAGATATCGAAGTCAATATGGACCCAGTAAAAGTACTTCAAGGACAAGATCCTCAATTGGAAGCGGCCGTGGATGAGGCTTTGCGCTTATTGCAATTGAATCCATTTGAATTGCAGCAAGAACCGGCCGCACCAATTAGATCAAAGCGGCCAGATGGTTGGGATAAGGAATAGAGCTGAAGGTTTGAGTATGAATAATTGAATACGAATAGGTTTATCTATGGGTGGTATTCTTGCAATCATGAGAATAAAAGGAGTACTAAATTCTTATGAATTACTAATTATGAGTCCACTCCGGAAAGTGAGGATCATCAGAAAATGGAAGATTTTGGATGATATTTTTATTTTTCGAACCTCGGTGATGCCTGAGCATCAGGGAGTTGAGAATAATGGAAATATCGCCAAAAGGGCCGTTTCCCAATATTATGACTTTCTGGAGTGGACTCAATTATCATTCGATTCGAATAATAGTATTTCTATGACGCCATAATTTAAAAAACTAAATCTAAAGGATCATTCTAAGATCCTTGTATTAAATGCTCCTGATTCATTTCAAAAGGAAGTAGATGCTATTTCAAATCATGTCGAAGTAGTACAAAGTGATTCTAATATCTCCATTACTTTTGTACTCATTTTTGTTAAAAAGAAATCTGAAATTGATAGTTCGATCAAGATCTTAGCTTCGAAATTTGAAGGTGATGTTTCCTATGGTATTGCTATCCAAAGGGTTCTTCCAAGAACGATAAGTGTGATTTTAATAGAGATTCTGGTTGGCAGATATTAGGAATTTATGATATGGAAGGTGTACGACAAGTATCTATAGATGCGGATTGGAGGTATCTGTCGGAGCATCTACATCTATAGATTTCCGATATTAAAATTATTGGGTAAGAGCGTATGAATGTCTGTTATTTTGGTATCATTGACATTTTCAAGAACATAAGTGAGCCATTCTCTTGGATTAACATCATTGAGTTTGCAAGAGGCGAAGAATGAGTACATCATAGCGATTCGCT
>JBLIDB010000231.1:0-7881 GCA_047634015.1 Saprospiraceae bacterium | reverse complement strand
TCTGATGATCCTCACTTTCCGGAGTGGACTCATCATTTAATCACGGATTTCGTGATCTTTAAGAATCCAGAAGTTTGTTTTAGAATGGATATTTCCATCCTTATTTTAACAATTTATTTCTTTTAGATGGCGAAATTCATGCCTTTTAGCAATTTTTCTTTCTCTTTGAGGCTTGCCTTTAGTACTTTACGATTAATGGTTTAAAAGTTTACTTTTCCTGAAATCTCTAACTCAAAACGGTCTCTTCAATGTTCAAGTCATTCGCTTGCTTCTTGATTTTATTTGGAAGCTGCTTTTCTGTAAGTGCCACTAATTACTATTGGATAGGTGATGGAGGTAATTGGTCAGATCTAAGCCATTGGGCTACCACCTCGGGAGGGTTCGTAACACATGTTCAAGTACCTACTTCTGAAGATAATGTGATATTCGATGCCAACTCGTTCTCTATAGATGGAGAAGTTGTTGAGTTCAATAATGACATAGTATTTGTCAGAGACTTTGATATGCTCCATGTCGATCAGCGGGTGATTGTAAATGGAGGCAAAGGAGTAATACTTAGTTCTTTTGGATCATTAGGATTAACACCGATTGTAGACTGGAATTTTAAGGGTGTGATAAATTTCACGGGAGATAAGATGGATAACACCATCGACTTTGGCGGAAATATAGGTGCTCTGGAGATGTATATAGTAGGAGGAGGACAATGGCATCTTACGAGTAATCTTGAAGTAGACAGTATTTTTCAAATTACGGAAGGAGGATTCAATACCAATGATTTTAATCTAAGAACTCAGTATTTTTATATTCTTTCAGACTCTCCCAAGGACGTAGCATTTACAAGCTCTACAATTGAAATTTGGGGAAGGTATGGTGATAGAGAATTTTACGATTCTAACTTCGATACTATAAGCGCTAAAATAAATCTTACGAACCTTACACTGGATGCTGGTAATTCAAGGATCAATATCACCGCTTCCTCAACTGAGCTATGGTTTACAGGAGAAGGAGATATTTCGCTTTATGATGTTCATTTTACCAGTGCAGTAGGAAGAAATTACATCCGCCCATTTAATTCAGATGCCAGCGTTTCATGGAATACATTGCAATTATTGGGTCATACTCGAATGGAAGGTTCCCACACTATAGATAATTGTTTACTAAATAGTAATAAAATATATAGATTGGAAGACGGTCAGACCTTTTCGATCAACAAAATACTAGCAGTAGGGGCGTGCAATGGAGGAATTACAATTACTTCCTTAAGGGCCGGATTGCCAGTAGATATTGTAAGTAATTCTGATATAAATTTAGAGTATGTTACCCTCAGAGATATTCGAGCTTCTGGGGGAGGAAATTTCATAGCAACGAATAGCACTGATCTTGGGAATAATACCAATTGGTCGTTTACCAATAGCGAAGCAGTAGATTTCTTCTGGATAGGAGGATCTGGGAATTGGTTGGATCCCAATCATTGGTCATTGTCTAGTGGAGGAACTTCCAGTGGTTGCGTTCCTTTTGGAAAAGATAACGCATTTTTTGATGCGAATTCATTCACAGATGCTGAAGAAAAAGTCATATTAAATTTAGAGGATGTCTTTATTCATGATTTAATATGGGAAGGAGTAAGCGGCTCTCCTGTTTTAGATGGTAATGAAGAAAACAGCATGCATATTAAGGGCTCCCTACGATTTGATGCAGCTATGACACACCTATTTGGCGGGGATTATTATTTCGAATCTTCAGAGGCTGGTAATACGATAGAGATGAATGGACATCCATTCAGAAGAGAGCTACATTTCAGCGGTGACGCAGCTGATTGGACTTCGCTTGATGATATTTATGTAGAAGGGAAGGTAGACCATCATTCGGGGACTATTATCACAAATGGGAATATGTGGGATATTTGGAAATATGAATCTTTTGGAGATCGCCCGCGGCATTTGGATATGAGGGGGAGCCACATAGACTTGCATGATGTTCTGAATCAATATAATTATCCTGTTTTTCGCCCAGAATGGAGGATACATACAAATAATTATTCTTCTGATACGGAAGGTTCTACGATCGAATTTCACACTATATATTATGCCGCTTTTATTCATGAAGGAGATGAAGTAGGATTGGAATATAATAATGTTATATTTTCAAGTTATGGTGGAGAATTAAGTAGTTATAACTGGTCTGGGAATCCTCTTTCTATGACCATAATTGATTCATGTATCTTTCGTGCAAGAGGGCAATTTTTTGGAAATCAAGAATTGAATTATATGGAGTTTACTCCTGGATATGATTACGTATTTGGATCAGTAGAGAATATCCAAATAAATGTTCTAAATGCTAATGGGACCTGTGATGAAGGACATATAAGTATAGTATCCCGAGATGCAGGACGTGCATCGAATTTTCAAATTGCAAATGATCATGTATTTGAAAATCTCATTGTAAAAGATATCCATAACACGGGCGGTAGTTTAACCGCTAATAATTCTATTGATCAAGGGAATAACCAAGGATGGGATATTGATGTTTTACAATCAAGGAAACTATATTGGGTAAATAACACCGGAGAATGGGAAGATTCAAATCATTGGTCTTTGACGAGCGGGGGGATTGGTGGAGAGTGTATACCTACTCCAATTGATGATGTGGTTTTTGATGAATTGTCGTTTACAGAAATCAATCAATCCGTCTATTCTGACAACAACCGTTTCCTACAATGCCATAATATGACATGGAGGAATGTGTTTGGGTTTCCGAATTTAGGGTATTTTTACGACGATATAAATAAGGTAGGAAAAGGAACAGATAATATAAAAATACACGGATCATTAGAGTATGATACAGATATGTATCTTAATATTTATTGGCATAATTTCGCTACAAACGAGAGTGATTCTATTCGAACTAATGGGATTGTTCTACCTGGTATTAAAATGTTAGGGTATGGAGAGATTACGTTTCTCGATGAACTTACGTCATGGAGTTTTGAACATAATAACGGAGCTGTGATAATGAAAAATATCACTTGGACTAACAATCACTATTATACATACAATTACAATGCAGAGTTCATGTCCTCTCTATTCGAAAATGTAGAAATTCACTTGGGTCGAGAGGGTAATACCCAATCTGTATTTTCGGATTATGCAGTTAATCATAATATTCAATTTTTAAATTCTACCATCTTTCTGGATGGACCTCTGAGTTATCTTATTTCTGAACATTCATTAGCATTTGATAAGGTCATATCTACAGATCCCAATGGACAAGTAATATTTGGAGATAGATTCCCCACGAATAGAAAGCCGGATGAGATCAATGAGTATAGTTTTAATTATATTGAATTGGCCAGCGATGCGACTTTCTTAGGACAATTCAGAACCGATACGCTAATAGGATCGCCAGGTAAGGTATATACGCTGGAGGCAATGGAAACGGCTTATGTCAATGAATACTTACAGCTTATAGGAAACAATTGTACGCCTATTCTCTTGCGTTCAGATGCTTCTGGCACATTGGCAAACTTTAGTATGCCCCCTTCGAGTACTAACGTTGTCAATTTTATAGAAATGCGTGATAATAATGCAATAGGAGGAGCGGATTTTATCGCTGGAAGTAGAAGTACTAATATAAGCCAAAGTAATAGAGGATGGTTGTTCGAAGATCCACCGCAATACATAGAAACAGGGTTTCTTGGTGTAGATAGAGCGTTGTGTTTAAATTCTAATTTAGATTTGAGTGCATTTAATTATAGTCCTGGAGAAAGTTATGTATGGAATGACGGATCTACTGATACGATTTTAAACGTGAATCAGACAGGCGAATATTCCGCAAGAGTAACTTTCGATAATGGATGTAGTATAGAGGATCGAATTAGGATATTGGAACCTGAGGATTTTGAAGTTAAATTGGGTGCGGATACTATTATTTGTGATGGAACAATTCTAACCATTGATGCTTCTATAGGATTCCAAGGGGTGAATTATTTCTGGAGTGATAGTACAAAAGGTGCCTTTATTGATATTGCCAATCAAGGCGAGTATAGGATTTATGCTGAGGTTGATGGTTGTATTTCTTCGGATACGATTTCGATTACTTCTCAAACTATTCCTGTTGTTGATTTAGGCGGGGATAGATCCGTTTGTGAAGGGGATTCCATAACGCTAAGTCCGAGTGTGAATGAGTTCAATGTAATATGGTCAGATGCAAGTATCGAGAAGGAGTTAGTTGTCAGAAGTGAAGGTTCGTACGCTATAGAAGTTGAAATAAATAACTGTACAAATACTGATTCTGTCTTTATAGATTTTGTAGCATTACCAGAATTGAATCTCGGACCTGATACACTTCTTTGTGAAGGTCAAATTATTGCACTCAATATAATATCAGAGGATAATGTTGAATATGTTTGGCAAGATGCTCAAATAATGTTGCCAAGAAGTATTGCGGAGGAATCATTATATATTCTCATAGGAAGTAGAACAGGATGTGCCACTTCTGACTCTATATTCGTGAGTTTTCAAGAAGCATTAGAATTGGAATTGGGGGAGAATAGAGTAGCCTGTGAAGGTGATACGATAAATTTGAATTCCAATATCATAGCGGATGTATATATATGGAATAATGGTACTACTTCAGATAATATTGCCGTAACTAATTCGCAAACAATCACACTCAGTGTTGAGAAGGGTGTTTGTGAAACAACAGATAGTGTCATAGTAGAATTCAATACTTATCCACTCGTAGAGATAGGGCCACAGGATACGATGGTATGCAGTAATAATCTCTATACACTAAATGCTGGTGTTAACGGTACTTGGCAAGATCAAAGTGTATCTCAAGAACTCAGTATAACAGGAGCTGGAACCTATAGGGTAGAAGTAGACAACAAGGGGTGTCTAACTTCGGATGCTATAATCGTTACCATTCAAGATGCACCCGTCTTAGATATAGGAGAAGATCAACAGGCGTGCGAAGATGACATTATACGGCTATCTACAGGAGTAAGTGCCGATACTTATTTATGGAGCACTGGAGAAACAGCTGAATCTATTGCTATCCAATCGGAAGGTCTTTATTCGGTCATTGTTGTAGATGATGTTTGTGAGGTTCTGGATAGTATAAATGTTATGTTCAATATGTATCCAAGTTTAGAGTTCGCAAGTAGTGATACCGCTATATGCCAAAAGGAAGAATTGCTACTATCTGTAGAACAAGAAGGGCTATGGCAAGATGGATCTATTTCACGTCAGTATAGTATCAATCAAGAGGGTCTATATCATGTGGTACTTGATAATAATGGATGTGAAACGCGAGATAGTATTCAAGTGACAATATTGCCCCTTCCACAAATTGATTTAGGAATGGATACTACGATATGTTCTGGAGATCAATTTGAAATTCAAGCGCCATCTGATATAGATGATTTTATCTGGGAGGATGGTTCGATAGATGATGTTCGATCAATAACAGAAGAAGGTAGATACTGGCTTGAAGTTTATAAAAATGGATGCAATAACGCTGATAGTTTAAATGTTACAGTTCGTCAACTTCCAAAATTTGAATTAGGGCGAGATACGACAGTATGCAATGATGAAGTATTTACGCTCGATCCGATTGAAGCAGAAGGGAACTTGCTGTGGCCTAATGGAAGTAGTGGTATGACGTTTCAAGTATCGGAACCTGATCTTATCGTTGCATCTGCTGATAATGGTTGCTTATCTATAGATTCTATACAAGTAGATTTTAGACAATGTATTTATTTTACGGCATACTTGCCTAATATCTTCTCTCCAGATCAAAATGGAATGAATGATACATTTCGTCCTCAGTTCAATGATGGCATTGAAATAATTTCCTACAACTTCAAAGTATATGATAGATGGGGCGGAGAAGTATTTGCCTCAAGTACTATATTAGAAGGATGGAGTGGATCATTAGGTAATCAAGTTGTCGCACCAGGAATATATATCTACTACGTGAATATTGAATATAGAGACGATATACAGCAAACACAAACTACGCTTAAGGGTGATGTTATGGTTCTCAATTAAACCATAACCGCTTCAATTTGCTTTCTATGATGATCCGTATGTATGATCGTAAAAAATATCATCTCCTTCAAAGAGAGTTTACCCAGTACTGGATGTGGAAGCTGGTATGCTAATAGGTCCTCCTCCTTCCATTTATCAATATGCCGGTTCATGTTTTCCAATTCGATATTGAACGATTGAATCATGCCTGATTTCCCTTTTTCTTTAACTCCATTATAGACAAAATTCGAAGGTGCTTGAAAGCCCAGCAATACTGCGTGATAGCTTGAGTTAATTTCGTCGTAGGAATATGGGCTCCTTTTTACTTTTCCGAAAGTTGTTTTAAGAATTATTTTTGGTGTCTTGAAAGCATTATTAACTGTTTTGGTACTTAGTATTAGATGTCCTATTATATCGCCGGGAGTCCATTTGCCTTCAGCCCATGGAGCATAGAATTGTTCTTCTTTTAATTTATCACATGCATAAATTACATCACCAAATGATTGTCTTAGCGCTGCTTTCATTGAACTCTTATCATGTATTTCGGCTATACTCATAGTAATTATATTATATTAGGTTATTATTTGTTACCAATGTAGGTGTATATGACTTCACATACAAGAAGTAACTTAAAAGTAACACGATAACATGGGGCGTACTATTGCTGATAATCAGGAGCTTATACTCAAAGAAAAAATAAAAATATTTTTCTCTTCAACTCGCCAATACAATTCTCAAGAGTTTTGCCCTATTAGAGATGTGCTTGCCAATAGTCTTGATAAATGGAGTTTATTTGTATTGTACAACCTGGGGTACAATCAGGTTATGCGCTTTAATGAATTGAAAAAGCGTATAGATGGTATTTCTTCCAGAATGCTATCCACTACATTGAAAAAACTGGAAGCTAATGATATGATTACTCGGATGGCATATGCCGAAGTTCCTCCTAGAGTAGAATATCGATTAACAGACTTTGGAAAGGATTTTGCGGATCGGATTATAGATCTAAGTCAGTGGTATTTGGAAAGTTATGAAAGAAAGGGATAGCTTGGGTGTATTCAAGAAATGGATTACGCTTTGATATTATGAAATGAGTTTAATAAATGTCAGATTTTAATCTTCTTTAGGAAGAGAACAAAGAAGTATAAAAACCCCACACCATTTAGGAAGCACATAGCATCTGTCAGGTGGAACTAGCTTATTAGATAATACTTAAAATCTCTTACTGCTGTGGCAAGAAGAATGGAAACTCAGTTTAACATTGGCATTTCGTAGTACCAAGAATGCTACCAAAACATATATATTAAGTCGATGAAACATTGGCATTTGCAGCAATTCAGTGCGAGGCTCTAAGCTGTTGATACACAATAAAAAATAACTAGCTGTATTAGAATAGTTTACAGCTAGTTATATATTTGTATTACCACTAATACGAACACAATGTCTAAAAAAAGAATCGGATAAAGCAATATCGTCAGCAGAAAAATAATTCGAGGTAAAAACTATCGGCTAAGAATCTGTTACAATCTATAAAAAGAACGATAGCACATTTTTTCCCAAACTTAGAGTCGGAGATAGATCGTAATTGCTACGATCTTCGGCGAAAGAGATCAATTATATACAGTCTACCAGAAATCATATTGTCTGCAGTATATATGTATATGCTTCGTCAAGGTTCACGTAATAGTTGTAATGAAAATAGAAAATCGTTCAATTTTAAAAAGAATTACAAAAGCTTATTTGGGTTAAAGTTGCCGCATATGGATACGGTGAATGATGTTTTAGAAAAACGGGAAGAAGAATATTTAGAACGCTTGCGCAAGGTGTTAGTAAAACACCTTTTACAGAAAAG
>JBLIDB010000230.1:0-7885 GCA_047634015.1 Saprospiraceae bacterium | reverse complement strand
CGCGGGTGCATAGCCGTAGCTATGGAGATAAAAAAAGTAGAAGCCTGCCTGTCCGGTGGGTATCTGGTTGTCAATGAGTTGTTCGTAGACATCTTGTTTAGTTTTTAAATCACTTCAATATTCTACAATATCGCTTTAAGGGCGGAAGTCAACATATTGACATGGTTAGGTGTACTACTTTCTCCCATTAAGCCTACCCGCCATAGTTTACCAGCAAATTTTCCAAGGCCACCACCAACTTCTATATTATATTCATTCAATAATGTACTCCTGACTGCCGCTTCATCTATGCCTTCTGGAGTATTGACGGCATTAAGCATCGGTAATCGATATCCTTCTTTTACCAGAAATTCAAACCCTAATGCTTCCAATCCCGTTTTTAGTAATAAGTGATTTCGGCGATGTCTTTCAAATCTATTTTCTAATCCTTCTTCCAGTACAAGTTGTAACGCTTCTCGCAAAGCATACATAGCGGAGACAGGAGCCGTATGGTGATAGGAGCGTTTTGCACCACCCCAATAGTTCTTTACTAATGATAAGTCTAAGAACCAACTCTGTACAGGCGTTTTTCTATTTTCTAATGCCGTGACCGCAGCCTGACTAAATGAAACTGGAGATAGTCCTGGAGGAGCACTTAAGCATTTCTGAGTTCCAGAATAGATAGCATCGATACCCCATTCATCTACTTTAAGTTCGGCACCGCAATAAGAAGTAACGGCATCCACTACGAATAGTGCTCCAGCATCATGGACCATTTTGCTGATTTCCTCTAATGGTTGTAATACACCAGTAGAAGTTTCGGCATGTACTATGGCCACTATCTTAGGCTTTTTGACTTTTTCTAATGCCGCTTTCACTTGTGCGGGATCAATCGCTTCTCCCCATGGAGCTTCTACCATCGTAGCGCTCGCTCCGCAACGGCTTACAATATCCGCCATCCTACCACCGAATACTCCATGTTGGCAGATGATGGCTTCATCTCCAGGTTCTAATAGATTCACAAAACAAGTTTCCATACCCGCACTTCCAGGTGCTGAAACTACAAATGTCAAGTGGTTTTCAGTCTGAAACGTCAGCTGAGTCATCTTCTTAATATCATCCATAATCTCCACAAATTGTGGATCCAGATGCCCTATCAAGGGAGTTGCCATCGCCTTGAGAACACGCGGATGGGCGTCACTCGGGCCAGGCCCCATGAGGATGCGATTACTTGGATTTAAAGGAGAGAGGTATGACATTGGGATATTATGTTTTTATGGGATATAAATTTAGTAAATAATTATGCTTTCTCTGCTTTGTTAGACTCAATTAAAAACTATGTAAAATTTCTTGTTTTCTAACTGATAGGAAAATAGCTTACTCAATTTGAGTTTCGATTAATTCAGAATGCCATAGAATGAAAGAAGCGTGGATTGGCGAATTAGAGGGTGAACGAAGTGTAATCGAAGATCTGATGTCTTGGAGACATCAGGCGCAGGGAGCAGCGAAGCGGATGGGTGGCCTTGTGGGCTGGTATTAATTAGCCAAGCTTTTTGATTCCTTTTCAGTGACTGGAAAAGGAATGCGCCGTAGGCAAAACACTTATTGAATAGATGTAAAATTTAATGGGTTGGCAAATTGAATAGTCTCAAGAAACATCAACTATAATTAAGCTCAACTTATGGAAAAAAATAATAATAAATTTATAAAACATGTATTGCTAATAACCCCATAATCCCAACAATAATTACATAATACAAAGTAGGTAGTACCGTCTTACGTAAAATATTACCTTCCTGACCCAGCATTCCTACGGTAGCACAAGCAGCGACTACATTATGAATTGCAATCATATTTCCGGCAGCGGCACCTACCGCTTGTAAGGCAATAATTATGGTGGGTGACATCAATAACCGCTCGGCAACGCCAAACTGGAATAGGCTGAACATCAAATTACTTACAGTATTACTACCCGCTATAAAGGCCCCAAGGGCGCCTATAGAGGCGGCGAAGAATGGATAAATTTGACCTACGTTAGCAGCTACCATTTCTGCCATTGCGATCGGCATACTTGGTAAGTCTGATGTATTCAGTCCTGAATTGATGTAGATCCGAACCATCGGTATCGTAAATAGTAAAACGAAACCAGCACCAAGAAGCATTTTGGCACTTTCGCTAAAAGCACTTTTAAAAGCAGGAACCGTCATTTTGTGCAAAAAGAATGTAATAGCACAGACCACTACTAAGATCATTCCCGGCAGATATAGAGGTGCGCTGGATGCGTTAATTTCTGTTCCCAAAATGGAAGGCCATTGTATTTTTATACTTGTTAGAAAGGATTTGATAGGAAGCTGAGTGAGTCTGGTAAGCACCAGGAATATGCCAACTAATAAATATGGTAACCAAGACATAACCAGCGATGGTTTATTGTCGGGTGAATCTTCAGATAGATTCATCTCTAAGGTGCCCATCCACTCTGGCAACCAATTAGAGCGGGGAGGGAAGTCCCAGTTTTCTTTTGGTAATAGAAATCCGCGCCTTGCGGCAAATACAACAATCGCTAATCCTATCGGCGCTCCCAATAGGCTAGGGAATTCTGGTCCTAAGAAGAAAGCATTGAATACATATGGAATAGTAAAAGCAAGTCCACCAAATATTGCAAAAGGGAAAATTGCCAATCCTTCTTTCCATGATCGATTAGCACCAAAATATCGCGTCATCATGCTGACCATAATCAGCGGCATAAACGTACCCGCAAGCGCATGGAATATTGCGACATCACATGTGATTACCTGAAGATACTCCATGATAGACATTCCCGCTTCCGCTAAAGAAGCATCTACTTCTTGACTTTGCAAGCCCCCTTTGATACCTACCAATACAGGTGTCCCTACAGCTCCGAACGTTACTGCCGTACTCTGTACCATCAATCCCAACATCACCGCTGAAAGCGCTGGAAAACCAAGTGCTACCAAGAGCGGCGCTACAATAGCGGCAGGAGTACCAAAACCTGCTGCACCTTCTATAAATGAACCAAAAAGCCAGGCGATGATGACAACCTGTACGCGACGATCAGCACTGATATCCGTAAATCCTGATCTGATCACACTTACGGCTCCAGAGTATTTCAAAACATTGAGCAATAGTATCGCCCCAAATATGATAAAGAGAATATCGAATGTGATAAATAGTCCTTGAATCGTGGAGGCTATAATGTATATAAAGGAAATATCCCATGCCCACCAAGCTAATATTGCTGTAACCACAAATACAATAGGCATTGCTATTCTTGCCGGCCACCTGAGACCAATGAGCATTATAGCCGCGGCCAAGATGGGGAGAATGGCTAAAAGGGCGAGTACCGTTACCGACATGAGTTAGGTTTGTGATTTTCTTCAGAAGGCACTACGCCTTCGTTCCGTTATTGAAGTAAGATAAAGAAAATATTGGTTTCTAAGAGGACAACTACTTAATATTCATTTCTATCGAAAGCAGCGCAACAGGATAATTTTTAAACTACTTCTGGCTCTATCCCGCTTTGGTTTACTTATCTATCTTTACTTGAGTTTAGAATGAATCAGGATTGCTAATTAAGGGCTAAAGCCAGCGTTAAGACTACCCTTGTGTTGCCAATCTGAAGGATGGCGTAAAAGAGGCAGGAGAGGTCAGCATTAAGGGTGAATGTGTCATTAAAAGACGCTTTTGATCATGCATTAACTAGCTAATATAAAAGCTTGGCGTTTTTTGACTTTGGCCTTTATGCTCCTTAAGTTCATATGAATTAACCCTTACTATTATCAGTTAAAAAAGATTATCCATACATTTTATAAAAAAAATAGAGGCCAGCAGGAAGGCCAAGAATTATTAAAAATATGACGCACGAATCTATTTTAATTTTTCATTCTATACTTGGCGTAATAATATTTGTTGCGGGTCTTTTGCGGATTCTATTAAAAAAAGGAGGAAGAACGCATGTGATTATTGGCAAAATCTATTTGTATGGTTGGCTTTTTCTCTTAGTATCAGGAGCCTTTCTTGGTGGTCTTTTGATTACGATTATCGGTATTTTCGGTTTCTATTTTGCTTTAACAGGTTCCCGAATTGGGCAGATGAAGTATATTGGTATTACCTTATTTGAGAAGTCGATATTTGTGTTAGGGGGTCTAATTCCACTTTCCATGTTATATTATTCTATAACTCTCTATTTGAGAGGAGAAACTTCCTTTTCAATCATGTTCGCTGTGTTTGGGGCGATTTTTCTTTTTACAGTCTTAGAAGATATTTATAAATACATCTTAGAGAAACCTTTGAAAAAGCAAGTCTATGGGGCCTTAGATTGGTATTTCGAGCATTTGAAAAGAATGTGTATTTCATTTATTGCAGCTGTTACTGCTTTTACATCAATTCAAAATGTCTTCAACGATAATACCGCCAACTTTCTGGTACCCACCGTCGTAGCTACAATCCTTATAAGTATTGCCACTAAATCATATAAGAAGAAATTAATAAAATGAAAGAAAGCATATTTCCTGATCAAATAAATTCGAAATGAAAGTAACAATTACACTGTTGATAATAATTCAAATGTTATCACTGAATTTATCTGGACAAAAAGAACCTCTAACTATCGGAGTCATAGGCTTATCTCATTCTCATGTCCATTGGATATTTAATAGTGATGAGAATAGTGATTATAAAGTAGTAGGTATTGTAGAGCCGAATGGAGAACTGGCAAGAAGGTTTTCGAAACAATATGACTTCTCCATGGATATTGTATATGATACAATGGATGAACTAATTGCGGCAAAAGACCCAAAAGCGGTTACTGCTTTTGGAGATATTTACAATCACTTAAAGATTGTTGAGACTTGTGCTCCTTTGGGTATTCATGTTATGGTTGAGAAACCATTAGCGGTGAGTTTGGAACATGCAAAAAAAATGGAAACGCTCGCTCATAAACATAGTATTCATTTGCTGACTAATTATGAAACTACATGGTATCCTACTAATCACAAAGCCTATGAGTTAGTAAAGAAGGATTCTATTATTGGAGAAATTAGAAAGATCGTCGTCCGAGATGGTCATAAAGGCCCGAAGAAAATAGGCGTGAATAAAGAGTTCTTAGATTGGTTAACTGATCCAGTTCTAAATGGTGGTGGTGCCGTAACGGACTTCGGTTGTTATGGTGCAAATTTACTTACTTGGATGATGGAAGGTAAAAGACCAAGTATGGTCACGGCTATAACTCAGCAGCAACAAGCTGAAAACAATCCTAAAGTTGATGATGAAGCAATTATAATTTTAAGTTACGAAAATTCGAATGCCATAATACAGGCATCTTGGAATTGGCCGATAGGAAGAAAGGATATGGAGATTTATGGACTTAAAGGGGCAATTTATTCCGATAATAGACATGATTTACGCATACGAATGGCAGAGGGGTATGATGGGTTTTCAGAAGAGCAATTAAAATTGGAGGAGAGAGAAGCTCCATATAATGATCCTTTTGTTTATTTCTCAGCAGTAGTTAACAATGAAATTGAACTAAAGCCGTATGAATTATCTTCTCTTGAAAACAATATGATTGTAATGGAAATATTAGATGCGGCAATCAGAAGCGCCAATTCAAATAAATCCATTGAATTAAAAAATTAGATTAAAATCTAATTCTAATAGTATTAGAAAAAGTAATTATGGCACAAGAAGACAAGCATTATAAGTTTTTAGAAAATGGCGACCTGATAAATATTCCTTCTCCGAGTTCTTCTCAGGAAGATTTTAATTTTCATCTTGGAAATTGGAAGATTAGGAACAGGAGATTGAAAACCATATTTGATGATTGTACGGAATGGTTTGAATTTGAGGCGACCCAAGATATGCGAATAGTACTCAATGGTTTGGGGAATGTTGACCACTTTCATGCAAGCTTCGATGGTAAGCCATTTGAAGGAATGTCCATGAGATTCTTCGATCCTATTTCCAGATTGTGGAGTATCTATTGGTCAGATGTAAGTAAGACAGGAGTGCTGGAACCTCCAGTACTAGGTTCTTTTTATGGGGATTTGGGCATCTTTTATACAAAAGACAACTTTAACGGAAAGGAAATATTGGTCAAGTTTGAATGGGACAAAACAGACCTTAATAATCCAATATGGAGACAAGGGTTCTCAGAGGACAATGGAGGATCATGGGAATGGAATTGGTATATGTATTTGTCCAAAGTTGAGTAATGGGGATATAAATTATAAATTCCAGTCTTTTTTTTGCAGTCTCGAAAAGAAACGAAAAAAAGTCTCACGAAATAATATCCGCCCGCAATCCTGGCACTCGCCACAAGGCTTCCCGTCCGCCTGCGCGGCTCCTTCTCTCAGATGTCTCTCAGACATCTGATCTCTGATTACGATTCAGTCACCCTCTATTTCGCATTCCACGCGCTTCTTTGCACTATTAGAGGAATATTCATATAGTAGCAGATAGTGCACAAAATTTATTGCCCTAAAAGAGGCCTCTTTGAAAGACATGTAAATCCGTATGCTTAGAGATTTGGGGTTTTCAGAAATCTGTAATTATCTCCCAAACAATATTAGTTTCTTTTTGTACTTGATAGGAATATTTTTGGTTTCGAGTATGCAAGAAAATCACCTTACAAAAAAGAGCTTTTTCGTTACTCTTTTCAGCGACTGGAAAAGTGACAAATACTTTTTTTGTACTCAAAATATGCACAAGAGAAGTATCGAATTTCTGCGGCTCTCTGATAGATTTAGGGTGAAATTCCTTTAGATACTTGATAATTAGAATATCACAATTCCTAAACTTGCTTATATAATATCTTTAATGTCCATTCATATGATCTACCACTCATGATTGACTTTAGGAAAATAAACAGTTTTTGCAGATAATTGGATACGATATAATTCACTTTTGGATTTTTGTCACTCCGATCAATAATTCGACTTACTACATTTGCTACAGCTGAAGAAGGTAATCCACTTAGCTCATCTTTCAAATATTGAGCCATAGCATTATCGTAGTTTTCCCTATAAATATCTGAGAAGGCTTGTGAGACCTTACGGTTTTTATTGAATGATGTCTTGATGTCACCGGGCAGAATATTAGTGGCTTTTATATTAAAGGGAGATAACTCTATTCTCAATGCCTCTATGAAACCTTGTAAAGCAAATTTACTGGATGAATAATAGGCTTGGAATGGCATGCCGATCAACCCTCCTACAGAGCCAATATTTATAATAAGTCCTTTTTTTCTTTTTCTCATCGATGGAAGAATGGCCTTTATCATCCTAATTACAGAGAAAAAATTAATGTCAAATTGTTCTTGAGCTTCTTCTACAGAAGTCTCTTCGATAGGTCCGGCAAGGCCGTACCCTGCATTATTAATCAAGACGTCAATCTCCCCGTATTGTAAGTGTATCTCCTCAACAGATTTTTCAATATCTGTTGAGTTAGAAAGATCTAACAGGACAAAATCTTCATTGCTTTCTACAAATGATTTATTGCGAGAAGTTCCGATCACTTTGTGTCCTTGCCTTCTTAGGTCATTCAGAATCTCCCATCCTATCCCTGAACTTGCGCCAGTTATCAGGATTATTTTCACTTTCTTCATTTTATTATTTAGCATGTAAAACTAAAGGTGATTAAAAGTCTTCGCAATGATAGATATATGAACAAGAAGAAACGCTATCTCTCGCTGTCACTGAAGCTTTAGCGAAGGGGGACTGTCTCACGCCATAGGCTGGCACCTTTCTCTTAAAAGAGAAAGGTATTTAAGCAGTAATCCAAAATGTACAAAATTTCCGATCTTGAAATGTTTTTCTTCGTAATTCGTTTTTGGTTTGGGAGATAAAAGGGAGGGAGTTATACAAAATTTGAAACGCTCACATGGCTTCCT
>JBLIDB010000229.1:0-7888 GCA_047634015.1 Saprospiraceae bacterium | reverse complement strand
AGCGATAGCTCCATTTCTATGAATTTCTTCAAATGTAATTTCCCATTCATTATGGCATTCTTCTCCGGTCATCGTGACCATTGGGTATAAAGCCGCCCCATCCGAGAATCCTAATTTTTCGGCATTCTCTATAGCTTTAGACAGATGCTTATAGCGATAGATAAGTAAGTTGCGTGCTACTTCTTGATTTGAAGTACCCATATAGAATGGGAGGCAGTAAGCTTCAGTATCCCAATAAGTACTTCCACCATATTTCTCACCTGTGAATCCTTTTGGTCCGATATTTAGGCGAGGATCTTCTCCAGAATAGGTTTGATATAGCTGGAAGATGTTGAACCTAATACCCTGCTGAGCACTGATATCACCATTTATTATTATATCATTCTGCGCCCATCTCGCTAACCAAGCTGCTTTTTGCCGCCTTATCTGTTCATTATACCCCTTCGATTTACTTTCCTGTACTAATTGCAGCGCTGTAGAGCCACATTGTTCTGCTTCGTAATACATTGAGGAGGTGATCGCTACATATTTGATTAGTTCTATAAATTCTGATTCGGCAAGATTTGCGGAATAGCGCTCCTCAACGTAGCCTTCATTCGTCTTTTTATTATTTGAGAGGACTATATTTGGCGCATTTACAGCGCAAGCCATCGCCGCAGCAACGTGGTAATTCGTTTTTCTGGTAATTGCGCTCACACAGACAGAATGGTGATTACTTTCTTCAGTTCTATCCTGCCAAAAATCCTCATCGTAATTTGCATCACTATTTCTAATATTAAAATCAAGATATGGAGCGATTGTAATAGAGCAATTACCTTCTATTACTTGTACTTTATATTTTAGAAACCCTAAATTTTGGTGGACTATACTATAGAACCGTTCTGATATAATCTCTATTAGAAGACCCGGAGAAGGCTTAATTTGAATAGACCTTCTTAGCACACCTTCTTGCATATCCAGTTCACGGTGATACGAAACTACCTCCGTCTTGTGAAGATCTATTTTGACTTCGTTGATGATAAGATGTATGCCAATCCAATTCACAGAATTAGGTACTTTGGCAAAGTATTCTGGGTATCCATTCTTCCACCAACCTACCCGTGTTTTGTCGGGATAGTAGACTCCTGCGATGTAGTTACCTTGTAGACTTGGACCAGAATATGTTTCTGGAAAATTAGCACGTTGCCCCATTCGGCCATTACCAAGACTCATTAAGCTTTCACTAATGAAGTGAGCTTTATCTTCTAAAGCATTTTGAATTATTTTCCAAGGGTGATTTTGAGTGAAACTTTCCATGGGATAATAAGATGTAGGCTTATTTGCAAATGCGATTGGTGATTTCTGAGATAGTTATGTTTTCTAATGACGGTAAGACCATAGAAGCATGTGATAAATGTTCTTCAAGTCCAATCCCTATCGATAAAAACCCTCCCGAGATAGCTGCGTCAATACCTTTGGCGCTATCTTCAATCACTATGGTTTCTGAAGGGCTAACATTAAGGCCTGCGGCAGCTTTTAGAAATACTTCTGGGTTCGGCTTGCTTTTTTTAACATCATTGCCATCCACTATAATCTCAAACGCTTCTTGGATTTCAATTATATCTAATACTAACCGAGCATTTTTGCTTGCTGACCCTAAGGCTATTTTAATATTTTTTTCTTTCAAATGAGATAGAAAATCAAGTATTCCAGGTAGAATATCTTTGGAGCCCATCCGCTTTGTTGCTTCCAAATACCACGTATTTTTAGTCATGCAGAATTTTTGCTTATCTCTTTCTGAATACTCTTTGGTTCCTAATTCAAGTATTTTCTCTAGAGAGGCCATTCGACTAATTCCTTTCATTTTTTCATTATCCTCTTCAGTGAAAGGGATCTCCAAATGTTGCGCTAATCGCTTCCAAGATTGGAAATGATATTTTGCAGTATCAACTATGACACCATCAAGATCAAAAATACATGCTTTTATCATAGGTAAATTAGCTTCTTGTAAGCGTGAAAATTAAGCATTATCTCTAGTATAATAAAATAAAATTCGTTTTAGGAGAGCATAGCACCTGTACTCCAATAATAATTTGGCTATTTGCCAAAATGGAAGTGATGTATTTGCTATAATGGATGGCGTACGAGGCAGTCAATTCTTAGAATTCCCGAGAATCATTGGTTAGAATAGTAATTGACTTACCAATCTCGATGTGGAAAGACGCTTTGAATCTGAGTTTCTAATTTTCGGACCCACTTGTCACTACCGAGACGTCTAGCTCTTATTAGCACAACCTCTAAGTGTTGCGCGGCAACTGCGCCGAAGTGATCTTTTAGGTAGTCAAGGATGTAGTCTAAGTACAATATATAACCCTCTTCTGCATTAATATCAACTATTAATTCATCATATTCTTGGATAGTCTTCCAAGACTTGGATTTATTAATTATAGTTGCAGCTTCCTTAATTTCTTGGTTAAAAAGATGAAATTCTATAAGGAGCTGATCATCATCAATAGAGGCAATTTTAGGGATTAACTTTTCACGCACAAGAGCCCAATTAATAGAGTTCTTTTTAAGATATAGGAGGTAATATTTCTTTTTTAATCTTAGGTAGTATTCTATTATTGTATTTTCGAATTTTTCATCCGAAAGAATTGCAGTAGAGTCTAGTAGATTTTTACTTATAGTATGGTTTAATTCTTTGGTAATTAGAATACATTTTAATAATTCAACAGCCGTTGGGTAAGAACTGTGACGTATGAGAATTTGTACTAACTGATACGTTTCTTGAGGACTGAAGTGGTTTACTTTTTCTACCCACTTTTTTGAATCAGAAATTAATAATGAGAGCATCGAGATGAAATATTTCCCTTGAGCTTGAGGGTTTTTTCTGTTTAAGTATTCGGTTATGCTTTCTCGTAATATTTTATAATATGAAGGGTGTTCATATGCTATCATCCATAATTCTTGTTCTCCCACATTGACAGCATCAATGAATGAGGACGATAGTAATTCTACCAATTGGGATATCATATGTTCCCTGTACTCCGGGGCTTCTATAAGTCGATGACATTCTTTATAATTCTTGAGTAGATCATCATGAATAGCATCAAATCCCTTATGAGGCCCACTTATATAATGCTTTATGTAGAATGACTTTACAAGTACTTGGTGGATAATGAAATATGCTTGGGTATATTCTTCTCTATGCAAGAGTCCTTTGAAGTGATCCAATAGTTCATTTGCAATTGCTATAAATACAGATAGGTTTGCGGCGACAACTTTCTGATCAGTTTTAGTATGCGTAGGGTAAATAGACTCAAAAAAAGCAGGTAGTTCACTTTCTTCTAATTCCAATATGAATCGCGCTTGCAATATCAATCTAAAGGCACGGTTTTTTCTCGCATATTCGAGAGAAAAACCCTGAAGCTGTTGGAGATCAACTTTTTCTATAAAGGACTGTAGATTAAGTCTCGTTCTTGATTTTTTGGATTTGGATTTTGTTAGCTCTTTTTTTTGTTGCTTTCGGATGTGATACAAGGAAACTACGATATGCTTACAGAGCTCATTTTTTCTACCTTTTACACAATTGCAGTTATACTTCTTAAGTATATCATTTTTTAAGTTTATGGTAGTGGAGAAATGTATATTTTGATCTTGGACGATTGATTCCCACTGTCCAGAGATCGATTCTGTAGCTTTTAGAATAGGCTGTTTGTCAAATAGTTCTTCTGAAGAAAGGAGTAAATATTCCGGTAGAAGGCTTTCGACAAATTCTATTTTTTCATTTAATATTTCTGTAATCTGTTGGGACATATTGAGCCGTAATCTTTTTGGTGTATTTTCGTAGTATAGTCAGAATAATGTCGCTAAGAATAGGGTTTCCAAAAATGGGTTTTCCTAAAACAATGCAAAATTTGACTTAAACCTTCCAAGGTATAAAAAATTAAGATTGAAAGACTTATATATTCTGAGACATGCTAAATCCAGTTGGTCAAATCTCCAGCTTAGTGATCTCCAGCGTCCACTTAATGGCCGAGGTAGGCATGATAGTCCCCTTATAGGACAAGTGCTGGCGGAGATTGCTCCCTCAATTGATGAGCTTATTATAAGTCCCTCAGAAAGAACAAAAGAGACTTCCATAAATATTAAAAAATATGTAAATTTTCTTTCTGAAAGAGTAATTGATAGATTATACCATGCTTCAACTAATGATATATCGGATGTTGTTTCTATGATAGAAGATTCATCCAACTCCGTCTTACTCGTAGGACATAACCCTGGATTAACCTTTTTTCATAACGAATATGCTACCAAAGAGATAGATAATCTACCTACCTGTGGTCTTTATCGGATTCGTATAGATGCCAATAACTGGTCAGATATGGATACCACGAATTCCAAAGTTGATTATTATAGGTACCCTAAAATGTTCTATTAATGAGGGCTGTTTTAAAGTTTATTTTAAGTGTTGGCTTATTATGTTATGGATGTGGAGGTCAAAATAATAGAACTATTCCCTTAGATAAGATGGCCATAATAGTGGCTGATATTGATCTCGCAGATAAGATGGTTCGGGAATTTCCTATGGCACAGCGTGATAGTATGAGGCAGTTGCTGGAGAAAAGTTTACTTAAAGTTCACAGTGTATCCCAGGAGGAACTGGATATCAACCTATACCTTTACCAATCGGACTATGAAATTTATGAAAAGCTACTGAATAAGATGAGTGAAAACTATGACGCAAAGTCTTAGATCACTTTTCTATAAGACAGAAGCATACTTATTTACGGAACAATGAAAGAAGCTGCGGATACTAAAATTCTTCTGATTGATGATGAAAAGGATATCCTTGAATTCTTGAGTTATAACCTTACGAATGCAGGATATGATGTTAAGACGGCTTCTGATCCGCAGAAAGGAATAAAGGTGGCGAAGCAATTCATTCCACAAATAATAATCCTGGATATTATGATGCCTGAAATGGACGGTATCGAAGTGTGTACTATATTAAGAGAAGAAAAATATTTAGATGATTCTCTTATCGTTTTTCTTACTGCAAGGAATGAATCCTTTACGCAGATTTCAGCTTTAGAATCTGGTGGTGATGATTTTATTAATAAGCCCATCAAGCTAAATATTCTAAAGAGTAAAATTGCGGCACTAGCGAGGAGACTTAGTCGAGGATCTAATTTGGTAGATAAAGAAGTTACCTATGGAGATTTATCAATAAATTTTGAGGAGTTCAAAGTATCGTTGGATGGAAAGGAGGTCAACTTGGCCAAAAAGGAATTTAACCTCTTGAAGCTTCTCGTCTCTCGTCCAGGAAAAGTCTTCGTAAGGGCAGAAATTTTGAATAAAGTATGGGGCAGTGAGGTTATTGTCGGCGATAGAACAATAGATGTGCATATCCGAAAACTCCGAGAGAAGATTGGTAAAGGTCATATTAAGACGATGAAAGGCGTAGGATATAGATTTAAATATTAATCAGCTTTTGTGTTTAGAAATTTAACATTACAGCAAGTAACAGGGTTTTTGGCCCTGTTCTTTACAATTCTAAACGTTGTTGTACTTCTAATTTTAAGTGCCTGTGGAAAATTAGAAACTATAGGATTCTGGTGGTGGGTCTTAATAGTTTCTACATTTCTATTTATTGCTTACTTATTTATTCAATTTCTAATTGAAAAATTTGTTTTCCGTAGAATTAGATTGATTTACAAATTAATAAACACTACGCAAAAGGGGGTTCCTCAAATCCAATCAAATGATGTTCTTAAACAAAGCTTAGATAAGGTAAATGATGATGTCATTCAATGGGCTAAGGATAAACAAAAGGAAATAGATTCCTTGACTGAGTTAGAAAACTATCGACGTAATTATTTGGGGAATATTTCTCATGAATTGAAAACGCCAATTTTCTCTATTCAGGGATATCTACTCACGCTTATTGAAGGAGGGTTGTATGATGAGAAGGTAAATCTAAAGTATTTAAAAAGGGCCTTGGTCAATTTGGATAGGCTGGAAACCATTGTCGAGGATCTTGAAACCATCAATAATCTTGAAGCGGGTAAAGTTGAGCTTAGGCTTGAGCCTTTTGACCTAAAGGAATTAACATTAGAAGTAATCGAAGATATGGGCATCAAGGCAAATGAAAAATCGATATGCTTATCGATAAATGAAGATGCCAGAAAGTCATATTTTGTCAATGGGGATGTAGAAAGAATCCGACAGGTGCTAAATAATCTTGTGACCAACTCTATAAAATATGGAAATGAAGGTGGAAGTACGAAGATTGGATTCTACGATATGATTCAGAATGTATTGATAGAAGTTAGTGATGATGGAAATGGAATTGAGGAAACTCACCTCAAACATATATTCGATAGATTTTATAGAGCGGATAAGAGCAGAGGTAGGGAAATTGGAGGTTCTGGATTAGGGTTGGCGATAGTGAAACACATAGTAGAAGCTCATAAAGGATCCGTAGGTGTAAGAAGTGATTTAGGGAAGGGATCTACCTTTACTGTAACATTGGAAAAGAAATTATAAGTAATACGATCCTGGCCTTATGTTACTAATGATTTTTTTAAATATTTTTCCTGATTCCAGGATTTATTATGAAGTATGTCAGCCAAAATAGCTACTGTTCTATCAATATCAATTTCCGAGATATAAAGAGGGGTGATTCCAAAGCGGCAACTATTGGGTTGCCGAAAATCACCAATTATATTTCGATCAATTAAATTTTGCATAATCGCATATGCGGAGACATCTTTAGCATGAGGCTCTATAACAAGTTGAGTCCCTCGGATTGCCTTGTCCTTGGGGCTAAGAATCTTCATCGTTGGGCAAGTCTCTTCAATTAATTCTATAAATTTATCAAGAAGTGTTTGTGCTGTATTTTCAACTTCACGCATATCAATTCCTTCAAATAATGATAGCGCAGCATCTAACGCTGCTAAGCTAAGTATATGAGGTGTGCCAACGCGAAACTTTCTAATGCCAGTATCTGGCTTGTAAGTGAGGTCAAATTCAAAAGGATTGTCTTGTCCCATCCATCCTGAGATAGTTGGTTGAATATTTTGATGTTTAGGATGTATATATAGAAATGCTGGGGCACCAGGACCACCATTTAGATATTTGTAAGTGCTTCCTACCGCAAAGTCTATATTTAAGTCTTCTAAATCTATATCTACTGCTCCAATACTATGGGAGAAATCCCATATAGAAATACAATTGAGTTCATGCGTTTTTTGAGTTAAAGACTTAATCTTATAAGCATACCCTGTATCATATCCAATATGTGTTAGCATCACTATCGCAGTTGAGTCATCTATGTTGTCTAAGATTAACTGTGTTGGATCTGAGCAGTTTCTCGTATCTACTATTTTTAACTGATAAGTAGAATTAATTGAATTTAGAATTCCTTGAGCGATATATAGATCTGTTGGGAAATTTAGATTATCGGTTAGAATTATGTTTTTTGATTTATTGCTGTTTTTATTTACTTGAATGGCGGCATGAAGAAGCTTGTATAAATTTACTGAAGTAGAATCACAAACCGTTATACTTCCGAATTGGGCCTTTAGTAGAGTTGCAATTTTAACCCCCACTATTTCAGGAAGAGTAAACCAATCATGTTTGTTCCAACTGGAAATTAGATTCTGCCCCCACTGTTCCTGAACAACTTTTTCGATCCGATATTGGCTGGCTTTGGTAAGTGGGCCAAGTGAGTTTCCATCAAGATAAATTAAGTCATCAGGTAATAAAAAGGAATCTTTTTTATAAATAGACATTAAGGTGTTTTTTGATAGGTATTCTTGCGTTTAGATTCAAAAGTTATCTTTAAGAATAACTATGGATTCGGTTGCAAAAAAAAACAATTAGTAGAATCTGCCAATTTTAGGAT
>JBLIDB010000228.1:0-7913 GCA_047634015.1 Saprospiraceae bacterium | reverse complement strand
TAGAGCAATAAAAGATACTATTAATAATAAGAAGATATAATTCTCTTTCAATAGCCTGATTGTTACATTTTCAATTAACAAATTTTTCTTCCGCACTTAATGCGCTTTACGAAATCGCTCTACCAAGACGCCGTCATCAGATTTATTGCGCGTAGTAAATCTTGTACTAATAATCTCAAAAGTTTCATCAGACATGTCCGAGGAATATTTACTTGTAGAAGGTTCGAATTGGCTGACATGAGCAGCCGATGCTAAAATCTTAAGATCAAATGTATCAGAAACATCTACCTCATAGTTGGGCTCCTGCGAATAATAGTAATACACATCCACTACAGAAAATGGTTGTAGATCTTCATCTAACAAATGCTGTGGATAATAAAGGTGCCACTCTGCTGCGATGAAGGCATCTGTCGTGATATTGGCCGCCATCCTGTGATCTGTCTTGTGCCATTGATTCCATTTTGATCCTGGGTCAGGGGAAAATATCACATCAGGACGATACATCTTGATTAGTCTTGCTACTCTACCTCTAAGCGTGAATGGGTCGGCATATTCTAAATCTCCATCTTCGTAGCCCAACCAATGTATGTTGTCAGATGGTATACCGAGTATCTTGCAAGACTTTTCTTCTTCAGTTCTTCGTATTCTTGCCAGGCGCTCGCTAGTCATTTCTAAATCAAGAGAACCTTTGTTGTCATTGGTATAAATAACAATATGGATAGTATTCCCTTGTCTCGCTAATAATGCCAACGTTCCACCCATCGAGAATGTCTCGTCGTCAGGATGTGGTGTAAAGACTAGAATTGTTTTCTCTGTTAGGTTTTCAATTCTATCATTTGACTCCACCGTCACTGGATTGATCAGGGGGGCAGATATGGGCTGTGAAATGAGATCGCCGTTGAAAGCCAACAGTAAAATAAAGCAGATTGTAGAATTTACGTTCATCATTGTGGGTGATTGTTATTACAGATGTAGATTTCCGTTACCCCATAGGGTTGGGAATCGCCTCTGCATTTTACTATAAAATTGATACAAAGAATCGTGATACTTTAGTTAGACGATCCAAGAATCCTAATTTGTCCAGTTCCGATAGTGATGTCTCTTCCTCGCAAGAGATGGTTATAAACCATACCCTTATCAAAATCCAATACCTGACTAACTCCTATACCATTTGCTTCTCCCCATGTTATAAATAACTTCTGATCTTCAATGGAAGCTATCTTATAATTCTCTTCTTCCTTTACGCCTTTCTCATCACCAGCTATAGCCTCCCAATGCAGCTCACTTTCTGTGTCAATTGTGACATGATAGATGCTCTCTCCATATTTGTATTCTATTGTTTTTCCAATTAGATCAGATGGTTCAAATCTTACAATCGATTCACTCTTCACCTGTGACGGATCGTTAGGTTGATTGCAAGAGATTGTAATTACGACTAAAAAAAATAATATTGATTTCATTTGGCACATATTTAAAGTGGTAGATGGTTGCTAATATAATCTAATGTACATTGAACAATACTCAAGATGTATTATTCTATTTAATTTCGTTGTTGTAAAAAAGCTAGTAAATCCGCCATATCCTGATGACTCATATTCGCCTCAAGGCCTTCCAGCATCATTGATGTACCGAGAGAAGTAAAACTCTTCATATCTTCTTTCGCGACTGTTACAGATGATCCCCCCATTTTTTTAATTGTAATGTCTACATCAGTCTCTATATCGACCATGCCTATATGTAGCGTGCCATCATTAGTTTCTAATCTGTGATTGATGTATTTTGTATCAACAGCAGCATTGGGGTCCAGGATATCGTGAATTAAGGACTCCTTGCTTTTTCTATTTATTTCAGTCAAAATGGGTCCGGCATCTGTACCAGAAGACCCATATATATGACATTGTGCACATAACTGGTTGAACACTTCTGTGCCTTTAGATAAGGAACCAGTGAGCGAGAGTGCTTCTTTCATGTTTTCAATGGCTTCCTTTCTATTTACTACTCCAGAATCCGAAAAAAGTGCTTCGGCTCTTTTCTTAGTCCGCTCATCATCAGTCCACCAAAGTAGTGTTCGACGACGTTCTAGATCGAAGTTCATCTCTCCTATATTTATAGTCCCATTTTCCAGTCCTGTTAACAAAGCATCATGGTGTGCCTGTTTATATAATAAAATATCACTCGCCGTCCTTCTGGATTGTGGACCCAGTTCCTGCCATTTCCCAACGAGCTTTCTACCTATTTCAGGATGAGAAGAATCCGACAATTGCATAAGTGCTTGCTCCTGTAGTTTTAATGACTCTTTGTTGGAAAGTAAAGAATAAAGCAAATCAGATTTTGAAGCATAAGGAAGTAATTCAAGCAGAGACATTTGTTTCAATCTTAATTCGTCAGAGCGAGATCGATCCGTCACTTGAATAATTGCCACTTTGCTTTTTGACATAAATTGTGAAGAGGGAGACAGAGATAATTTCTTTCTAAGCCCAGCTAGAGCTGCCAACAGTCCAAGATCATTTTCTTCTTCCAATTGTTTGATTGGAGTCACCTGATTTAGGTTTCTCGATTTTGAGGGCAGATGCTTGCTAATGGCATCAATAATTTCAGCTTTGAGTTCAGTATTTATTTGTGACGAAGCAAGAGACCTGAGAATGCGTAAGACGTCAAGCTCATCTTTGGCACCTATGGTAGCTAGTGAAGTAAGTAATGTCCTGATCACCGGCCGTTCATTGTCATCGATTATAGCTTCGAAGATGTCGGATGTTATCTCTTTTCCAGCCAAACTGATAGCCTGAGCATTCCATTGATCTATTTCTAATTTTGATGACCTTATAAGACCCACCAAAAGATTTTCACGATGTTGATTAAAAGTTTCTATTGAGATCGTACTAAGTGTCAATGCTGCTTGCATCCTAACACGCTGATTACTGTCAGTAAGTAATGCAATACAGGAAGCGATGATACCATCTGACTCATTAACTCGTGATTCTGCAATGATGAGTGCATTTTCACGAATGCCGGCATCCGAATCCTGTAATTTATCTATAATCAGTTCTGAAGAAGTAGAATTTGAGGCAGCTAGAATCCACATACTATGTAACCGGGCATATGCATTTTCGCCTTGTGCAGCCTCGGTAATGAGGTTTATATCTTCCTTAGTCAGATCACGATCCAATAAGACCCGATGTGCAGTATTCCGCACCCATTGATTTTGATGTGCAAGTTGCTTGATCAATCCTTCCAGGGTATCATATTGTTTAAAGTCAAAGCTTGTCTGACTCCCATCACGAGTGATTTTATAAATTCTTCCGTTTTCTTTACCAGCTTCCAGATCCAATGTTTTTTCAATATCATCAGGGATCCATTCGGGATGTTCTATAACCTCACGATGCATATCTAGAACAAACATGGAACCATCAGGTCCAACTGTCATATTTACTGGTCTGAATGACCTATCGCTACTTACCAGAAAGTCTCTTTTTTCAAGCACTCTGGATGCTTTGAAACCTGCACCATTGGGTGATAATTTGTCTACGTGGATTAGATTCAGTACAACATCGGCCACCCAGATGGATTGATCATATGCCTTGCCAAGTTCTCCTCCACCATAATAAGTAATACCGCATGAGCCCGAGAAGTAGCCTGATTGCTCTGGATGATTTACTCTGGATTCTTGTTCTCCGATAGGGTAGATTCTAGAGAGGCCATTTTCTTCATGATCCGACACATTGGATAAAGCATATCTGGGAGATAGACTTAAGTTTCTTGCATATCGCATTGGGAATATTAATTGAGAAATATGCTTTAGATTATGAGTTTCATAAATACGACCGTATTCGTCAATACCTAATTCGTATCCTCCAGATGATTCACCAACTCTTTCTACTATTCGTTTTTCAATATTAATTCTGATATCATCCTCTCTTAAGTCAATTACATTAGTAGTATCACCCCACCAATATGGACTACCTGAATTGCCCCCATTAGCTATGTATATCCAATTATCTATACCATAGGTGAGCCCGTTAAAATTGTGCTGTAAGTTCCCTGTACTGAATCCCGACATAATGGTATCTCTTTTATCAGCTTTATGATCACCGTCAGTGTCTTTGAGATAGAGCAAGTAGGGTGGTGAAGCGATTAAAACACCCTGCTTGTAAGGCATTAATGAGGAAGCCAATTCTAAGTTTTCTGCATAAACAATGCTGTTGTCATAGATTCCGTCACCGTTGTCGTCTTTCAAGACTATAACTCTACTTTCTTGTTCTTCAAAAGGGTAGCCTGGCATCTCTAGTACATAAGCATCGCCATGCTCATCAAACTCGAGATCAACAGGATCTTTGATCAATGGCTCTGAGGCGATAAGCTGCATATTGAAGCCTGCTTCAATCTCAAATCCTTCTGGAAGTTGAGATGAATCTACGCTGCAACTATTTAATATGATAAGCATTAAAAATATAAGGGCCCCGCATTCCATACCTTTAATAGTATATTTTAGCATATGAGAATCATTAGATGAAGGTGATAAGGTATGATAATTCTGTTAGTAAATAAGTTCACTTGGATGATATAATTAGTATGATGATAGTATATTATGAAGCACTCATAAGTTTGGTTGTATATTGTACTTCTTTGTAACTTTAGAATCTATTCCTTAGCAAAAGAAGGGGTCTTTGTCTTGATCTCCACAACTCCACCGGCCCCTCTAGTACCGTAAATAGAAGCATCTTTTCCTTTCAATACTCGAATACTGCTTATCCTGCCTCCTGCTATGGCTTCTGCAGCATTGTGAAAATCATGCCCTATCGAAGTGCCATTGATCACATATAGTGGGCTTGAAGAACTGCCAAATGAATTGGCCAATCCTCTAACTTTGACGGCGTATCGGCCGTTCGCCTGGGACACAATCACACCGGATTCCCTTCTCAGCATCTGGGCAAGTCGATCTTCAACAGTTCCTGCAAAGTTATCTGACTGAATCTCCTTGTCATTAAGGTGTTTGACTGTCCCCCCATCTGTGGTTTGCTGACTACATTTCGTAAATAAAAAAAGTAAAAAAATGGATATATATCGCATTGTTGCTCATTTATATGATGAAACAAAATCACATGAATATAAGTTATTTCAACTTATGGGTTGTAAGACAGGAGTATAGAGTATATATTGTTTTCATGAATAAGTAAAGGCAATTACACTGTTTTATAGGTGTGTTGAAGAATTTTTAACTATTGTAATGATATCTGACCAAATGTATAATTTTTAAATTCGAGACATTCAAAAGTTATATTTATTATTATTGACAACCGATGTATAATTATGACTCAGGATAGTCTCCAGTTCACAATTATATCTATATTAGATAATTCTAAATAGTCAAAACTATATTACTAACTCAATAATGAAAAAAAACATTTATGAAACGGAACAATCTAAAGTGGATTAAGAGCTTGATCCTCATTTTCTTTTGTGGTCTGATCAGTTTGACAATGCAAGCGCAAGTGTCAGGTATAATCACCGATGCAGGTAATGGAGAAGCCCTAATTGGGGCCACCGTTCTTGTAAAAGGATCGACAGTGGGTACCATCTCGGATATTGATGGATCATATTCTATCGCTGCAGGGCCGACCGATATCCTTGTTTTCTCTTTTACTGGCTACGGTGATCTTGAAGAAGCAGTAGGCAATCGATCATCAATTGATGTCGCAATGTCAGCCGGAGAACTATTAGACGAAGTTGTCGTAACCGGATACGGCACACAGTCAAGGCGCAATGTCTCGGGCGCTGTATCTACTGTAGAAATGGATGACTTGAGATCACTACCGACTGGTAGTGTAGAGAACGCTCTGCAAGGTCGTGTAGCTGGGGTACAAGTGTCTACTTCTGGTGCTCCAGGATCTGCCACGCTCGTAAGAGTGAGGGGATTTGGTACGATCAATAATAATCAACCACTATATATTATAGATGGTCTTCCTGTTCAGGGAGGTATTATTGAGCTCAATCCTAATGATATAAAGTCAATGACTGTCTTGAAAGATGCTTCTGCAGCATCTATCTATGGATCAAGGGCGAGTAATGGTGTTATTATCATTACTACTAAGAATGGTTCAGTAACTGGAAAGCCGACGCTTACCTTCGATTCGTATATTGGCACCCAATGGGCAGGTAACTTTCCAAGTTTTGTGAGTCCACAACAGTTTGCAGAGCTTGAAGCTTTCGAGAAGCCAAGAAATCTGGGCCAACCAGTCGGTAACTCTTTTTATGGTACTGGCGCATCAGCGGTTCTTCCTGACTATCTGTGGCCTATAGGAGGAGGGTCTAGTGTAGATGAATCTACCTATGCTTACTCTAATGATTTGTCAATATGGAATGGTATCACTAGAGCTAACAAGGAAGGTACTGATTGGTTTGACGAAATGTTCAATTCTGCATTAGTTAAGAATTACAACATTTCTGCATCTGGCGGTACAGAGAAAGCACAATACACTCTTGGAATAGGTCACTTAGATCAGGAAGGTACCCGAATTCACTCAGGGTACCAGAGAAGCAACGTAAGGGCCAATTCTCTCTTTAGGATAAAGGACAAATTACGCATAGGTCAAAACCTTGCTATATCGTTCTCTCGTGAAACAGGAGACAGGGGTATACAGGGGGCAGGTACTATAATCAGTAATGGATACCGACAGCCAAGTATCGTGCCTGTGTATGATATCTCTGGTGTCAACTACTCCTCTAACAAGGGCTTGGGATCTGCATCTGCCAATGCAGTCCAACTTGCTGAGAATGCGCGTAATAATCTAAATAAGAAGATTCGTGCTTTAGGTTCTGTCTTCCTCGAAGTAGACATACTCGATAACCTTACAGCCAAGACTTCATTTAGTGTGGACTTTGCTAATACTGATGGACGTGCCATTTCCTTGTATATACCAAATGATTCTGAGCCATTATTAGGTAACTCTGTGTCCAGAACCACTAATCAGGTGCTGAACTGGACTTGGTATAATACACTGACATACAAAACAACTCTTGCTGAAGATCATGATTTCTCGGTGATAGCTGGTACAGAAGCAATCAAGAATGAATTCACAGGATTTGGTGCTAACAGAATTCAGTTTTTGTTAGAGGATCTAGACTTCATGGTCTTAGATGCGGGACCTGCGGATGGACAAAATGCCTTCGGACGTCGATTTGAATCGTCTTTATTTTCAATTTTTGGTAAGATGGACTACGCTTACAAAGGCAAGTATCTGCTAAGTGCTACACTACGTAGAGATGGTTCATCCCGTTTTGGAGCCAATAACAGATATGCAATTTTCCCAGCAGTCAGCGTCGGATGGAGAGTATCTGACGAAGACTTTTTTAATTCAAGCCTCATAAATCAGCTGAAGATCCGTGGTGGATGGGGTAAGACTGGTAATCAAGAGATTGATAATCTTGCACAATACACTCTGTTCTCTACTGCTGAAACGAATACAGCTACCTACGCTATCACAGGATCTAATAACTCTGTGAGGACGGGTATCCAGGGCACAAACATTGGCAACCCTGATCTAAAATGGGAAGAGACAACTGATATTAATGTGGGACTGGATGCCACCCTTGCTGATAATCATGTCACCTTTTCATTTGATGTCTATAAGAGGAATACTAAAAACTTGCTATTACCTGTTCCACCTTCCACTCTTATCGGTGCAGTGGGTAATCAGTTTAGAAATGTAGGCGAAGTACAAAATACAGGATTTGATCTTGCATTGGGCTATAACAACAGGTTCACTAATGGATTTAGTCTTGATTTGTCTATTGTAGGATCACGGTATAAGAATGAAGTGATAGCCCTTGATGAATCAATAGGTTTTATTGCAGGAGGTAGCTTCAGATCTAGCCAGTATACTAGGACTCTAGCAGGATTTCCTATTTCTTCTTTC
>JBLIDB010000227.1:0-7971 GCA_047634015.1 Saprospiraceae bacterium | reverse complement strand
AAGGCATCTTAGGAATTCTGGTGTTCCCGTTGAAAATTCTAAGGGAGAATGGGGCTTGGGCCAGCATGAGCTCAATGTCCGATATACAGATCTATTACAAATGTCAGATCGGCATGTTGTTTATAAACAATGCTTGAAAGAACTGGCAGATAGTCAAGGATTGTCGGTTACCTTTATGGCCAAATATCATGAGGATAGAGCCGGCTCCAGTTGTCATTTACACATATCCCTTTGGAATGGCGATCAGAATGCCTTTGCAGGTAATGAAGATCTGCATGGAATTAAATGTACTGAAATCTTTCGCTGGTTTTTAGGTGGCTGGATAAAATATGCTTCTGATGTTATGCCGTTCTATGCGCCTACTGTCAATTCTTACAAAAGATATGTAGCCGCCTCATGGGCACCTACGAAATTGGCTTGGTCTTATGATAATAGAACTGCAGGGTTTAGAGTCGTGGGTAAAGGAAAAAGTTTGCGTATCGAATGTAGAATTCCTGGTGCAGATTGTAATCCTTATTTGGCTTTCGCGGCTTCATTAGCATGCGGGTTAAGAGGAATAAAGGATCAAATAGAACCACCAGCTATTTTTGAAGGTGATGTCTATGCTGCCGATAATTTGCCATCCGTGCCAACTTCACTTTCAGAAGCAACCCAAATGTTTGCTGATAGTGATTTTAATAAAGAAACTTTTGGAGAAGAAGTCGTAAAACATTATTCGCACTTTTTTGTAAAAGAACAAGAAGCCTATGATAAGGCAGTAACGGATTGGGAGCGGAAGAGATATTTTGAACAAATTTGAAATTAGAATAAATACACGTTAGAATAATGAAATTAAAAGACAAAGTCGCACTTGTAACAGGAGGTGGTAGTGGAATAGGAAGAGAAACTGCCATTCTTTTGGCTAAGGAAGGCGCAAAGGTTATAGTAGTAGATATCAATACCAGAAATGGTAAGGAAACTGTCAAAATGATAGAGGCTAAAAAAAAGGTAGCCTCTTTTTGTAAGGCAGATGTATCTGTTGATAAGGATTGTAAACGGATGATAGCTACTGCTAAGAAGCGATATGGTGGATTGCATGTACTATTTAATAATGCGGGAATCATGCATAGCGATGATGGTGACAGTCAATCTACTGAAGAAGCTGTTTGGGACCTCACTATGAATATCAATGCTAAAGGCGTCTTCTTAGGATGTAAATATGGAATTCCCTTAATGAGAGAAAGTGGGGGAGGATCCGTAATAAATACGGCATCCTTTGTCGCTCATCTTGGAGCAGCGACATCACAAATAGCTTATACAGCAAGTAAAGGTGCTGTCCTTTCTATGTCGCGAGAATTGGCCGTAATCCATGCACGAGAGGGAATCAGAGTCAATGCCTTGAGCCCAGGACCATTAAAAACAGAATTGCTGATGAAGTTTCTTAATACTGAAGAAAAGAAGCAACGCCGCTTAGTGCATGTCCCTATGGGAAGATTTGGAGAAGCGAAAGAGATGGCAAAATCGGTTTTGTTTTTGGCATGTGATGATTCTTCTTATATGACTGGGACGGAGTTTTTAGTAGATGGTGGAATCACAGCAGCATACGTGACTCCGGAGTAGAATTAGAATATATAAAGTGAAATTATAATTGACAATGAGTAAAACTTTTCAAGTAATTTCTCCGATTGATGGATCTATGTATTGTCAAAGAGATTTTGCAAGTTCCGAGCAAATAGAGGGTGTATTGGATAGTGCCTATCAGGCAAGAGGTAACTGGCGAAATACCTCCGTAGAAGATCGTGCGGTCCTTTGCCGAAAGGCCATAAAGTATTTGGCAGATCATGCTGACGATATAGGAGAGGAGATCACTCGGCAGATGGGTAGGCCCATTAAGTATAGTGCATTAGAGGTTACCGGAGGTCTCCAAGAGAGAGCAAATTACATGATAGATATCGCAGCACTTGCTCTGGCGGATATTAGAATTCCAGATAAGCAATGTTTTAAACGATATATTAGAAGGGAAGCTCTTGGAACCGTTTTTGTTCTGGCACCCTGGAATTATCCATTTCTAACTGCTGTGAATGCAATTATCCCTGCATTAATGGCTGGAAATACCGTCATTTTAAAACATGCTAAACAGACGCCTTTGTGTGCAGAGCGTTTTTCAGAAGCGTTTCAAGCTGCCGGATTACCTGAAGGAGTGTTTCAATATTTGCACTTAGAACATGAGCAAGTTGCGCTATTGATTGGAGATAGGAGAATTGATTATGTTGCATTTACAGGGTCGGTAGGCGGCGGTGCCGCAGTGCAATTGGCTATGAATCAGAGATTCATCAATGCGGGTTTGGAGCTCGGAGGGAAGGATCCCGCATATGTTAGGGCCGATGCAAACCTTGCTAATGCTGTTGAAAACCTGGTAGATGGCGCTTTCTTTAATTCTGGACAGTCCTGCTGTGGAATAGAACGCATATATGTTCACCACTCCTTATATCAGGAATTTGTCAAAGGGTTTGTTGCGCTTACTAAGCAATATATCTTAGGAGATCCATTAAAGCAAGAAACCACTATGGGACCTATGGTTCGCATTGAGGCGGCAGCATATGTAAGAAATGAAATTGCTAAGGCTGTAGATCAAGGAGCGAAGCCATGGATAGATGCTTCCATATTCCCAAAGGATAAAAACGGTTCCGCATATTTAGCACCTCAAATCCTAACAGATGTTACCCATGATATGTCGATTATGAGTGAGGAGTCTTTTGGGCCAGTTGTGGGAATCATGTCCGTGGATAGTGATGCCGAGGCAATATCTTTAATGAATGACAGTCAATATGGGCTTACTGCATCTATATGGACACAGGATAAAGATTCTATTTCTGATCTCGGAAATCGTCTCGAGACAGGCACTGTCTTTATGAATAGATGTGATTATTTGGATCCAGCATTGGCATGGACGGGTGTTAAGAATAGTGGTCGTGGTTGTACTTTATCATCTTTGGGATATGAAGTGCTTACAAGGCCCAAATCTTTTCACCTTAAGGAAATCGTATAATGATAGCAGGCTTACTATTATGTGATCATGTTGATGAAGATTTTCAAGATCGATTTGGTGATTATCCAGATATGTTTGAGTCTTTATTTCCTGAATTTGTATGGAAGGCTTACGATGTTACCATTGGGGAATTCCCCAAGGATATTGATGCGTGTGATGTTTATTTTTCGACTGGATCACGACATTCAGTTTATGACGATATAGAATGGATTCGACAATTAGAAAAATTTATTCGGTTGCTTTATAAAGGGAACAAGTATTTTATTGGTGTTTGTTTTGGTCATCAAATAATTGGTAGCGCCTTAGGAGGACTCGTTGGGAAGTCAACAAATGGATGGTGTGTTGGAGTGCATCAGTTCCAGATAAAGCAGGAGATGAGCTGGATGATTCCACTATCAGAAAAGATACAACTCTTAATGATGTGTCAAGATCAAATATTAGAACTACCTGATCAAAGTATACTGCTTGCAACCAGCGAAATGTGTCCTAATGCAATGATAAAAGTTGGCGATAAATTTTTAGGAATTCAGGCACATCCAGAGTATTCGGCGGAGTACAATGAACATCTCATGAGTAGTAGAATAGAAAGAATGGGTGACAGTGTTGTTAACGAAGGGATTGAAAGCCTAGATTTATCTATAGATAGCTACATATTTAGGAATTGGGTACTTCAATTTCTTGCTGAATAGAGTTTTTATTCCTTTAGATTTAATTGATAAAGGCATTTTGAGTTTTATCACGTTTAAAGAATGAGCATTTTTATCAAAAAATGAATAAATGAGAATAGGTTTAGTTATGCTACTTTTATTCAGCAGCTTATATGTTTGGGGGCAGCAGACCATGATTATTCCTCAACAATATGAGGAATCGGTACAAGGAGCAGAAAGATTGGAGGATATAGTCTTCTATTCATATCCATATGAATTTAGTTCAGTAGATGTAAGGGATATGAAGAAACGCTATCCTGAATTGCAAATTGCGGATACAATCGAAATCATTCCTCCTGAATTCGAGACTTTTTCAGATGTAACCCTTTTGATGGCTATACTAAGGGAGTCGGGAAGCGAGAGTAAGCTTGTAATTTGGATCGCAGGAAACTATGAACGTGATAGAGTAACATTATATGTTGATGAGACCTTGGATCGAGATTTTACGAATGACGGTCGATCAAGGATACTTAGAGCGGGAAAAAATGCAACAAGCATCAAGGTTTACCCGTACGGAGAAAATAAGAGGTCGAGGAATATGAATATCTCAATTCCTGAAAGAAATAACCCAATTGATAATGCCGTAAGACAATTAGGAGATTTTGCATTACTAAGTATGACCAACCGATTTTCTGTTGGCGTTCATGCCGGTTTTGGTGGGGGAAAATTGAATTATAATTTGGATAATTTAGATACTGGATTTCCTATTTGGTATAACGTGACGCTTTCGGAAATACAAATAGGAATGTCTCTTAATTATCATATCGAAGGCCTACGACTGGGGTTAAAGGGTACTTATCAAAGTGTAAAACAGTATACATCCTATTATAATGTTAGAATAGCTGAACCAAGTTATATCGTAAATGCAAATACAGGAGAAAGAATATATAGAGAAAATGTTGCCACGTCTAATAATATAGATTTACATTCCAGTACGAGATTTCAATTAGGAATGTTGGCTGGACTCCGTATCAATATAGGTAAATATTTAGAAGTACAACCGACTGCCACTATGGGCTATTTATTCTATAGCAGTGGTGAGTATATTGCGAATAAATTTTTAGAACCAGAACTAAATTTTGTTCACAAAAAAGACCCGTTTGTAGAAGGTGGAATAAGGTTCGAATTTATTACAGGAAGATTTAGATCCTTTTCATTGGGTATGAATTATACGCTGGTAAATTGGAGACCTGAGGGGTTTGCGGATTCTTTTAATGGTGAAAATTTTGACAAAAAGTATTCTACTATTGGAGTATCCGTAGGGTATAATATAGGATTTTGAGAAGTTTTTTTTTAATTCTGAAACTGGTAATATGGGGAAATTCTTTGAAACACTGTCGTCACAACACAAGTCATTTATCGAGGAGCAAAAGATGTATTTCGTAGCCTCAGCGCCATTGGAGGGTTCAGGGCATATCAATTTATCCCCTAAGGGACTAGATAGCTTTAGGATATTAGGAGATAACAAAGTAGGCTATATGGATGTAACAGGAAGTGGGAATGAAACTTCTGCTCATATTCTTGAAAACCAGAGACTTACATTCATGTTTTGCTCTTTTGATAAGCAGCCGTTAATACTTAGATTGTATGGTCAGGGACAGGTAGTATTACCGGATACGGAGTCTTGGAAACAATGGAGTCCGCATTTTAATATTCTTCCGAGTACGCGGCAACTTATTCTTATGACTGTTGATATGGTTCAGACTTCATGTGGCTTCGGCGTGCCTACTTATCAGTTTATAGAAGACAAGAATATCCATTTTAAATGGGCTGGAGGAAAAGATATTCAAGCACTTGAAGACTATAAAAAGGAGAAGAATTGGGAAAGCCTGGATGGCCTGCCAACGCATCTATCCAAAGAACAAAAAGAAGATTAAGAAACCAATTCTCTTTTTGGAACCTTGACTTCATGCGGTTTTAACCAATCATTACAATTCCACCCAAGGAGTTCTTCTACTCGATATATATCTCTTCGGAAGATTTCTATAAGTTCATTTCTTACGGAAGGGTCCATAGATTTGCTATAATTTCCTACGTTTTGAGCGGCTTCTTCGACTTCGATATAAGGTACATTCAAGAAGTCAAAGATCCGATAGAGCATAACGGAAGTATTGTCTTTGAAATCTTCGGACTTTATAAATAAAAGCTGATGTGGATCAAAATACTGAAGCAGATGTTCTATTTGATAACTATAGAGACCACGATCTATATAGCTAAATGTCTTATGCTGGCCTCGCTTGCCCATTGTTCTTAATCTATACCCTTCAAGATTAATAGCATCTACAAAATCGGAGTTTTCATTTCCATTGGCATATTCCGTTTGCCAGTGAGAATATGCTCTATCTATCGGGTTACGGATAAGTGCTATGATTTTTACTTCCGAATTATACCTATATATTCTAGGCACACAATCTTGCCAATACATATAGTTGGATGCACACTCGCCAATGGCGACATGATCACTATGAATAGCGAATTGTTTATGGTATCCATTGTAATTTGGAGTACCTCTTGCAAATGCTTCATCTTGGTCAAAGAAAGCTAATTCCGTATCTGTAGCAACACAGACTTGCGGGTGCTGTGTTAAACAGCCGTTGAGTGTTGCTGTGCCCCCTCTCTGGGTTCCTACAACGAGAAAATTCGTTTTCACTTATTGCGTTTTAAGATCCAAGGGTGAATGTATAATATTAATTTAATATTTAATGTGTAAAATGCATAAAATGTGTGCTTTATAGATATTTATTTCCGTAATGTGAAAAACGAATAACTCTTACAACCCTTCATTTTCAGATGTTTATGCAGATTCCAAGGAGCTATGATATTTTTTTGATTGAAACAAAATTTTATAGACTACCCCATAATAAAGGAGAGATACACTTAGAATTGTTTATTTTGCTATATTTGTGTGCGCAAACACAACTCTTTACGTAAAGCAATAATTCATGGCAAAAAGCTTGGAAATGGGCAACAATAAGAACATCAAATTTCTTATTAAGACATTCGAAAAAATTCCAGTAAGAATCTGGAATAATGATGTGGATTGTTGCAAGCATATCGCCAGATCTATTGCATTGGCTATTCGCCAAAGACAGCAAGACGGACAGAAGATTGTGTTAGGTTTGGCTACAGGGTCAACCCCGATTAACTTGTATAGGGAGTTAATTAGAATGCACAACGAAGAGGAGTTAAGCTTTCACAATGTCATTACATTCAATCTTGATGAGTATTATCCCATGCAGCCTGAGATGGCACAGAGCTATGTGCGGTTTATGAATGAATACCTTTTTGACCATGTAGATATACCAGCAGATCAAATTCATATTCCTGATGGAACATTAGCATTGGAAGCTGTAGCGAAATATTGTGATGAGTATGAGCGGAAAATAAAATTGAACGGAGGAATAGATATCCAAATATTAGGAATCGGTAGAACGGGTCATGTTGGCTTTAACGAGCCTGGATCTTGGTTGGATTCTAAGACGCGCCTTATACGATTGGATAGCCTTACCATGCGCGATGCCAGGAAGGATTTTCAAAAAGAAGAAGATGTTCCGTTTAGAGCTATTACTATGGGGATCGATACCATAATGAAAGCGAAGACGATTTATATAATGGCTTGGGGACAACATAAAGCAGAAATTGTAAAACGAGCAGTAGAGGGAGAAGTATCTCCGCATGTTCCATGCACATACTTACAGAACCATCAAGATGTACGCTTTTTTGTTGATGAGGCGGCATCCGAGATGCTTACGAGGGTGAATACACCTTGGTTAGTAGGAATGTGTGAATGGACAGATGATCTGATAGCCAAAGGAGTTATCTGGTTGTCTCAAAAGCTTGAGACGCCTATATTGAAATTAACGGATGAAGACTATAACGAGCATGGCCTTGGGGAGTTAATCCTTATGCACAATACCGCATATGATATTAATATCAAGGTATTCAATAGATTACAGCATACGATTACGGGTTGGCCAGGAGGTAAACCCAATGCGGATGATACAACTCGGCCAGAGCGTGCAAAACCAGCTAAAAAGAGAGTTATTATTTTTAGTCCACACCCGGATGATGATGTTATCTCAATGGGAGGAACTTTCCTCCGACTTGTAGATCAAGGACATGAAGTTCATGTGGCTTATCAGACTTCTGGAAATATTGCAGTGCACGACCATGATGCTATGAGACACATGGAATTTTTTAGCGAGTTTGCTTCCACAATGGGGTTAGCAACAGAAG
>JBLIDB010000226.1:0-7973 GCA_047634015.1 Saprospiraceae bacterium | reverse complement strand
TGAAATACCGCTTTGGAGATTCCCACTGAATCAAAACTGGAAGTAACCTTTTTGGCATTTATTGTGGATTGCTCGTCACTGCGTGTATTCTTTTCAACGCAAGAAATACACAGGCAAATAAAGACTATTGGAGTTATTATAAAATTTAACTTCATTGAGAGCAGAGGCTTATATTTTTACGAATCTACTGTTATAGCGTTTTTTAGCACTCCAAATCGTCATTTGGTAAATTCCTGATGGTAATCCACTTACATCTAATCCATTACTGTCATAAGACATTCGCCAGACACCACCATTAATGCCGCCAATTTGGACTTTGGTTGGAGATTCATCGCTATCTAAGTTAATATTAATTATATCCGAGACAGGATTAGGACTTACGGTAATAAATATATCTCTTAGTATTTCTCTAATAGGTGTAGTAGTACCGCCTTCTCTTAAGCTAAACGCATCAATCCCAGCTTCTACTATGTGGCCATTAGGAAGAAGATCACTAACTGATATTTGTAATTTTACGCTATCTCGATCCTCTATAAAATCAAGAAGTTTGATTTCAACAGGTTCGCTCCAAACGGTCTCTGTATCTGTAACGTATACGATAGAATTTGTAAGGATGGTATCATGAGAGGTGATAAGGGAAATCTGCATTGTGTCATTGCCAGGTCCTGAACCACCTTCATTATAGAACCATGTTGATAGTTTTATTATTGGATCATCATACTCACTAATCAAAATATTTGGTGATGTTAGTGTTGTCGTACCGTCATCAACGTCATCTACTGAAGCTGTTGGACTTTGATTGCCAGTAACATAGCATGACTCGCCCAAATCATTCGGAACATCTTTATTCGGATTAGAAAAGAATCCGTTAAATACAGTTGGTATTGGAACGCCACGTTCCCACATACCGCTTAATGCGTCACCTGAAATTGACCAGCCTAAATCAGCAAAAAAATCATCTTCATAACCTTCTTCAAGAACAATATCCTTTTGGATGTTATCTTCTATAGACAGTCTTTCTTGTAGCCCTTTATAACCCCAAGCGGCGGCCAGTATTTCACTATGCCCACCGTATAGAGGTATACTGTAAAGTCCTTCTTGATCTGTGCTGTTTTCGAATATTGTCTCCTCCACTTTTATTTTTACGACGGCATTGGCAATAGGATTTCCCGATATTGTCTTTACACTTCCGGAAGCTAAATAAGTGTTTTTCTTTCTAAGTAAGAATGACTTTTCAAGGACTTCTCCACTTTGCATATTTAGAATTACTGTATCAGTAAAATATTCAGGATGCGAGATTATAACTTGAATCATCCCAGTATCTGCTGTTCCCGTTTTAAAGGTACCCGTGGCATCGGAAGATTTACTTGTATTATCAGTATCAAGAATTTGGACTTGACCATTGTTTATAGGATCAAAAGTGCCGAGCTCTAATACCTTTCCTTCTAAATATGCTGCTTGTTGATAAGTGGGCTGAAGTACAAAGAATCCACTATTTATATCTCCAGCGGTTATAATTCCGGACTTAAAAAATGGATATGCTCCCCAACACCCATCTCCTCCCTGATCACTCTGAGGATGTGTGTCGTATTGGCCTACACGAACTAAGTTGTCAGGACGATGAGCATCTAAGATAATTACGCCTTCCGAATACCATGAAACGATTAGGAAACCATTCAAATAGTGCACATTATGCGGAATCACACTTTTGCCCGGAGCGGGTTGATACATTGAAATCCTATTAGGAGCCGTTGGATCTGAAATATCGTATACATCTAAGAAAGCTCCGCTGCGTTCATCTGTAGTAAATATATATTGTCCATCATCAGAAGTCCAAGCGTTATGCGTGAAATTAGAACTCGTAGGAGTTAAGCTTATTAATTTGGGCTTGAGCGGATCTGCAATAGAATATATACCTAAAAATCCATTGTTGATTTCCGAAGTATAAAGGAAGGTGTCGCGCGTTATTACATCGTGGGCATATCGTTCATCTACGGCACTTATAAAGGTGGGATTATAAGGATCTGAGGCTACATCTATAATCAATACTCCTCTATTAGAAATATTACATCCTGCCAAATAAGCATAGCCGCGTTCATCCATCCAGAGATTATGACATCGATCGAGTTTTGCCGTCCTTCCCCCCAACTCTATATCTGGTGTCCATAGAAATGAGGTAACCGTATCTGGCGCAAGCGTCATGTCAATAACGGTTAGTCCATCTCTACCTTGATCTGTAGTCTGGTAAATGAAGTTACCATAAGACTTAAAATCTCTCCAAACGGAACTGGCTCCAGGAATCCGTTGAATCTCTTTTGGGTTTCTTGGATCACTCAGTTCATAGATTATCGCCTCATTTCGTGTACCTACAACACCATATTCGACGCCACTACTATCCGAATATCCCCAAACGTCATTGGTAAGAATACCAGCTTGTGATACCTCAGAAAGTAACTCAATATTGAAATTCCGTTGTCCAAATGATGAAATAGAAAGCAAAAAGGAAAAAAGAACAAATAATGCGCGTATAAGGTGCTGCAATTCAATGGATTTTATTGAAGATCAAATATAATTGTAATAATAACGCATGAATAGGTAGAAAAGATATTACTAATCTAATTAGTTGTTGGACGGTAGCTATAGAGGTAGATTGTAGTTTGAAATCATGTCTGAGTCCACTCCAGAAAGTCATAATATCGGGAAACGGCCCTTTGGGCGATATTTTCATTATACTCAACTTCCTGATGCTCAGGCATCACCGAGGTTTGAAAAATAAAAATATCATCCAAAATCTTCCATTTTCTGATGATCCTCACTTTCCGGAGTGGACTCATGTCTGTACCTTTGCACTTTAACATTTAAGCGCTTATGGAAATATTTCACAATCCCCGCTGCCGTAAAAGTCGAGAAACACTTGCTCTCCTGCAAGAAAACGGGATAGATCCTGATATTCGACTTTATCTGGATATCCCACCAAATAAGAAGGAGCTAAAAGCGATCCTCAAAAAGCTGAATATTACTGCTGTAAGTCTAATTAGGAAGTCTGAAGCAATTTTCAAAGAAAAATTCAGGGGAAAGGAACTTAGTGATGAGCAATGGATTGATGCGATGCTGGAATATCCCAAATTGATAGAACGGCCAATTGTAATATCTGGGAGTAAGGCGATAATAGGTAGACCTCCAGAATTGGTCCTGACGCTCATATAAAGGTTGGTTTTAAAAATTGGCGTCCAGAATCAATCTGTGTAAGAATTCGTATTGAGTTTGTTCAAGCTTACTGATTTCACCATCTGCTTCAAAAACAAGGGTTAGTTTTCTGAGCATATCATTCTGATTATGAGATGATTGTAAGAAACGAGATTTGTTAGCTAAGATAATTTGAAGAATTTGTCCGTCAGTTGTTTGATCATAATACCTCTCGATGGTTTGTAGGGATTCTTCAGAGATGAATTCAAGAATCTTGCTTCGTTCATCTATAGAGTATTCCAAATCCGTATGAGCGGCATGTATCATGAGCAACACGGAAAATTGCTCATATGTCCATTCTTCGATAGATTCGGATAATATGGTTGATAACTTCATTCTTCCTCAAGGTAGGAATCATGTCTATAGCAAGGAATATCTTTTAGAGGTTTTATACCAACTAGCTCATTCCCAACTTTAAAGAACAAATTCTCATGACCATTGGTCAGCCACAAGAAAGTACTTGTGAGTGTTTGATTATAGGATATCGCTTGATCTAATGTTGATTGATGGATGGGTAGGTGCATAGCCTTACATTCCACGAGTATCTCTGGATGGCCCTTTTTATTATGGACTACGATATCATACCTTCGAGATAGTTTGTTAAATCTAATCTGCTTCTCAACAGAAATTCTCCCAGAAGGGTAACCTAATTCCAAGCAATATAAGATTGCACATTGCCTAACAACTTCTTCTGGTGTAAGTGTATACCATTTCTTTCGTATAGCACACCATATCAGATGTGGATCTGGAGATTTATTAATTTTGACATTAGGGAGGTATACACTGAGAGAGAGCAAAATAAATGTTTCTAATTATCTCACAAGGTATATCTTTTGTGCTTCCTTCCTAAGCTGGTTGTTAGCTACCTCGATAGTCTTTACCTCTATATCTAATACTACGCGTCTATCAAGTTCTTGGCGAAGTTTATCAAGCGTTTTTAACTTATCCTTATAGAGATCAAGAGTAGATACTGATAACAGATGGATATCGGCCTTTTTTAACTCATTTAAGAGATTCTGTTGCCATAGGACATCATCATTAAGTTTATCATTAATGAGTTTATTTTCTCCTATTAGGACCACCCGAGATTCTGTCATGATAGCCTCCACAAAATGTCCTTTTGCTGCCGTGGATCGATATAGGAAATGTTGTGGTTTTACATCTAAATGTTCTATAATCTTGTCATTGAGTTTATGATTTACAGTAGAGATTACGATTTGATCTTTCCATTTATAGATTGAACAGTCTTCTATAAGATCCACAATATGACCTGCGGTAGAAAGTGCATGACGATACTTTTCTGTACTTCTGGTATAAGACTTTATAGGTTTATTTGGTAGCGCCATATCAGAAGAGAATAGCTTTTTAATCTTACTCTTAAAGTCCTTGATATCAATATCATAAGATGAAATAATTGAAACCTCACGTTTCTTATTATTAAAAGATTTTAAGACTTTATCATCTAACGCTTTCGCTTCTAAGAAAACAACTTGCTCAAATGCATTCCTATCTAGTGAAAGAATTTTTTTAGCTTCAGATTCATAGGTTACCGCCACGGGGCAAAAAGCTAACAAACTTTCTCCTAATTCTTTGTATAAGTCGAGCGTAGTTCTATCGGTTTCTGCATTTACCCAGATAGATTGGTAAGTAGACCAATGCTCGTTTTTTAAATGCGAGATACTATGCTCTCTAATCTTAGACCATCTATTATGAATTTCCTGTAGATTGGCTTTTCTAAATTGGAGGGCGGTTTTTCGCAATTGATCCATCCACTCTGGCAAACGATTTATATGATCGTTTAGAAGCTCTTTTATTTGTTTTTGACTAGTATGATACTTGATGACATCACTCCAGTTTGATTCTTGAAGACTTGTAAGTGAACGGAGTAGTTCATCCGTTAGAAATGCCTTATTCGCTAATTCTCTATATCTGCAGTATCCAGCATCCATAAGACACGAATTGGCCAATCTTAACTTATCTTCAGTTTTATTGAGGTGATTGATAAGATCGACTACTTGCAAGTATCTTTTGGGTGTCTTAAGCGTAAGAAACTCACAGTTGGATATCGCTCTAAGGATAGATTGCGCACGTTCCAATTGATCAGAAAGAGCTGGTAACTCAATATTAAATGGAGTTAATCTTCCTATGAATTTTGTGTAGATTTCATCAACGCTCGATTCAAGAGAATCTGTTAGTTGGTTAATGGCCTCTAGAAGAAGAGGAGCTTCACCCCAATTAAGGGCATTTTGTCTACGGAAGTGTAATTGTAAATATTTAAGTTGTTGAATTGGAGCAATAACATCTTGGTACACGGCTTCAAAAGATTGAGATACCTCACTTGACTCATGCTCAACTATTGATAGCTTTAGTTCTTCACGGACGGAAATAAGGAGTGCATATTCTTCTTCAATCTTAGTTTTGAAATCACTTCTTGCGGATTCAAGATGTGTATCAATTTGTTTTTTTGCTTCTGAGAGCGCTTCTCTCAAGTTTTTTATCTCTTCCTGAGCTATTGCAAGATGGTCGTGATCTTTGAATGCCTTCGCATCTAAGATCCCAGAAGCATCCATAAAGTCATAATGCCTTTGATGACATTGTTGCATACGGTGTACATATGCGAGATGCTTATGATCTATAGGTAATCCTGCTTGAAGTCTCTGGATACGGGGAGCAATGTAAGTATGAGGTTTGTTTACTTCGTCTAAAATCATGGATTTTAGATTCGGACCCTTATCGCTAGATAGATTTATAGAATTAAGTGCATCGCAAATATGCTCATGTAGATCAGCATACTTCTGCAAAATCGCCTTGTAAGATGTAGATTCAAGATGTACTTCTTGTAAGCCATAAAGGCGCTTGAAGCGCTCTATCTGTTGACTTGTTAATTTTTCTTTTCCGGTAAGGTGGAGGGTGTAGTGCGCGAGCTTGTGTTGAGATAGCAACTTGGCAGGAACCGTAGCTGACATCCCATCAGGAATGACGATTAGCGTACGATGCTTGTTAATAAGTGCTTTCGCAATTTTGTCTAAGAATATTTTCTTTAGGGCTGAAGCTTCTGCAGTATGCAAGTATGATATAGCATCATTACTTGCATTTTTAAGCATCTTATTCAGCACCGGTGATAGGGGTGATAAGTACATTACGTTTTCCGAACATTAGTTTCCGCCGCTAATATATTAAGATTTATTTGATATATAGAATTATTTAATGTGTAAATCGCACATTGTGAGTGTTAAGTTTAATATCACCATCAAAGTATTCTAAGCAAGTACCTTAGACTTGAGCATTATTATGCATCAAATTCATCACATTTCAACCATTTTACATATTTAAAATGCCTGATTTGATGTAGCAAAGAATGGAGGTTATTTGGAGTAGCGCCAATACTGAATGGCTATATTGCGGGCCGAACTTAAAATTCCTGAATGCTCTCGTGCCAAAGAGAAAAATTCCATCTGGAAAGAAATCAGATCTATCTTAATGGAGCGTATATGTCTCCTTTACTTCGAACTGCCGAAGTAGCTGGAATGATAGGTTTACGTAAAAAACGGACACCCAACGAGATTACCTTAGCTGATTTTTTCAACAAGGTAGAGATCGCCCGTTCTCTTTTCGCACAATTAATCGGTGCTTCAGACCCTCAGCAATGTGTCGTAATTCCGTCTACATCATATGCATTGGCTAATGCCGTATGGAACATCCCCTTGGTTAGAGGGCAGAAGGTTATAATAGTGGATCAGATTTTTCCAAGTAATTATTATTGTTGGGAAAAGAGAGTTAAAGAGATTGGTGCCGAAATTGAAATTATAAAGTCTACGTCACCTTCGGTTTCTGGATCTTGGAGTGATTTAGTGTTAAATGCTATAGATAGGAATACTCAGGTTGTCAACATTTCCCATATTCATTGGGTGGATGGCAGCTTATTTGATCTTAAAGCGATCGCTGAAAAAGTACATACACATGGAGGTTATCTCATTGTTGATGGAACGCAATCAATAGGAGCACTGCCATTCGACCTCAATGAAATTGGTGCCGATGTAGTATTCGCGGCAAGTTATAAATGGCTATTAGGGCCTTACAGCATAGGAATGGCGTATTACAATGATAGATTCCAAAATGGAAATCCTATCGAAGAGAGTTGGTTGAATAGAGTAGGAAGCGATGACTTTGCTAATCTTGTAAATTATCAAGAAGGTTATAGAAAGGGAGCATTGCGCTATGAGGTTGGAGAAGCGCCCAACTTTATATTACTGCCGATGATGATCGCAGGAATGCAACAATTATTAGAATGGTCCCCACAAAATATCCAGGATTATTGCCACCATATTGTCTCCGATGCGCTTAATAATCTCCGAAGTGTAGGGTATCGGATTTCTAATCAAGACATGGCTTATCATTTATTTGGGATAAGGTTGCCTAAAACCATTAATATCGAAACTATAAAAAAGGCCTTGGCCAAGGAAAATATAATGGTGTCTTATAGAGGAGATGCCATAAGAGTCTCACCAAGTATCTATAACGATGAATCGGATATGAAGGCTTTGGAAGATATTCTAACTGATTTAGCTAAGTAGCTTGTGACATGGACAGGTTATTGCATGGTCATTCACAATTCCGACAGCTTGCATGAAGGCATAAGTAATCGTACTTCCGACAAACTTGAATCCGTCTTTTTTTAGTCTTTTGCTCATCACATCACTAAGTGGGGTAGTAGCCGGAACTTCTGA
>JBLIDB010000225.1:0-8099 GCA_047634015.1 Saprospiraceae bacterium | reverse complement strand
TTCTATGTCGTATCTTTGATTCAGCGTTAAATGACTCATTCTTTTTTAGATTTTTGCAAACCAAAAATAGAATGAAATTTTCGCCGAGCAGCCTACCTGCTTTTGGCCATGGCCAAAAGCAGGTAGGCTGCTCCTATTCTTATGACAACAGCAAGCTGTTGCATTTGTTAGTTGAATTCAAGTCTGAGAAAAGCACAAGAAGTATATTTAATAGAGAAAAGTACGAAGAAAGCTGCTTAGAATGACATAACTTTAATGAACGCTCATATTTCTTATTGTGAGTATCCGTTTTAAAAATTTATTCCTTCTCCAAAACGTCCTCATATAAAAGCGCTCTCAGATTGGAATTCCTCCATTCTCCAGAATACTATATTAAAGACCTCTGTTTGTCTTTAATCTCATTATTATAAGTCGTACAAATTATGAAAGACACAAAAAAAGGTGAGCCACAATTAAGTGTACTCACCTTTTCCTTTACATGATGACGTCATGCGTCTTTATAGTCCTTTGACCGTATTAATGATGAAAGAAGATACTTTGTAAGGATCTGCATTAGATGAAGGCCGACGATCTTCTAACCATCCTTTGTAGCCGTTTTCTACAGTTGCAATAGGAATTCTTATAGATGCTCCTCTATCAGAAATACCCCAAGAGAATTTTTTATAAGATTGAGTCTCATGCTTACCTGTCAATCGCAGTTCATTGTGTGCTCCGTATGCCTCAATGGAATCTTTGATTCTATTCTTGGGACGGAAGAGTTCACAGATTTCTATATACTTATCCTTGCTACCACAAGTTCTTAATTCGGAATTAGAAAAATTAGCGTGCATTCCTGAACCATTCCAATCTGTATCTCCTAGTGGCTTCGGGTGCAATTCTACAACTAAGCCATACTTCTCGGCAGTACGATCTAAGAGGTACCTGGATACCCAAATTCTGTCTCCGGCAAGTTTTGCACCTTTAGAGAAAATCTGATATTCCCATTGGCCAGCTGCTACTTCGGCATTGACACCCTCGATTTCTAGATCCGCATCAATACATAGATCTAAGTGTTCTTCTATAAACTCTCGACCAAAAACATTTTTTGCACCTACTCCACAGTAGTAAGGTCCTTGAGGAGCTGGATATCCGTCTGCTGGAAAACCTAATGGCATTTTAGTCTCAGGATCATATAAGAAGTATTCCTGCTCAAAACCAAACCAGAAATCTGAGTCATCGTCCTTGATTGTAGCTCTTGCGTTAGATGAATGTGGAGTTCCATCTGCATTAAGCACTTCACACATTACGAGATAGGCATTTTTCCTATCAGGATCCACACAAATAAAAACTGGCTTTAAAAGACAGTCTGATGATCCTCCTACAGCTTGATTTGTAGACGAACCGTCAAATGACCAAATTGGGCAATCTTTGACAGCTCCCGTGAACTTTTCTGATCCCACAAGTTTCGTCTTCGATCTCATTTGCTGTGTTGGAACAGCACCATCTAACCAGATGTATTCTAATTTTACTTTTCCCATTGTTATTTCTTTGGTAATATGTATTTACTAATTTAGATCCAAGGTATTAAGTCTGCCTTGTGTAAAACATGTCTTGAAATTTGACTTTGTGATTTTCAGATGAACATAAATTATACACAAAACATTGATATCCAAGCATTTAAACACGTCATCTTTGTGATGTCTAATATTTACATACTTTCTCATAAAAGGAGTATTAGGGCCAATAGTGATCCGTTTAGAGCCATTATTTCCAAATTGAGCATTGGGTTCGCTCTTACTTTGCTTGCGTCAAGTGCGCTTTTTGGACAAATCAATGATGAGGAATTCCGACTTATCAATGAATCTATTAACATACTTCTCGAAGAATTCATAGAGAATTCTGATGGAGATGCCGATTTTGATTTTAATACAATTACAGAAGAGCTTTACCATATTTATATTGATAAAATCGATATCAATAAGGCGGGGACCCAAGATTTAGATGGTCTATTATTTTTAAATGCCAATGATATTCAGAATATCCTAAGTTATAGAGAAAATTTCGGGGAGTTGTTGTCTCCCTATGAAATTCAAGCAATACCAAATCTATCTGCCGAGAAAGCAAGATTGTTGTTATCCTTTGTCAAGGTTACTGGAGATCGTCTCCCAGCCCTACCCTTTCAGATCAAGGAACTCAATCAAAGCAAAGATGAGGTCTACTTGAAATGGCGGAAAACGCTCGAAATGCGCAAAGGTCACGTCGTTCTGACGGACGGATCAACCAAGTATGCCGGAGATCCCAATTACCTATATCTGAGATACGCACATTCGGATTATAAGGATCAGAAATGGGGGCTCATTATCGAAAAAGATGCCGGCGAACAGTTTGTCAATTCTAATTCTGTTACGGGCTTGGATTACCTCAGCGCACATTATCAGGAAAAAAATATATCGCCACTTATAAGACAACTTAATTTAGGCGATTATAGTGTTAGTATGGGTCAAGGATTGGTAACGCACTCTTCATTTGGTGTAGGTAAAAGTTCTCTAAGTACAAATGTGGCAAAAGGGGCCGCATCAATTCGAAACTTCAGCAGTGTTCTTGAAAATCAAGCGATGAGAGGTATCTCAACTGTATTACAACCATCAGATAATATCAGAATGTTAGCCTTCTTATCATATGATAGGCGAGATGCCAATATCACTCAAGATGATCAAACTGAAATTCCACAATTTATATCTTCTATTCAATCTTCTGGTTTGCATAGAACCACAAATGAAATTGAGGATCAAGATGGTGTAGGAGAGCTGACATATGGCGCTCACTTAGATTGGTCAAATAGAAACCTTACGATAGGAGTGAATACTATCCATCATCACTTCGACAAGAAAATACAAAGGCAATTCGCGCCGTATCGCATTTTTCAATGGGAGGGTGAGCGTCTTTCTAATTACAGTATAGATTATAAATGGCTCTATAACGGATGGAATTTGTTCGGAGAATTCGCTCATAGCAGTAATGGAGGATGGGCAGGCATCCAAGGAGCAATAAAAAGTCTGGATCGTACATTTGATCTTGCTGCGATCTATCGCAATTATGGAAGGCGTTATCAAGCTTTGTTTCCGAATGCATTTGGCGAAAGTCAAAGTGCTAATAATGAAGAGGGTATTTATATTGGAATGCATATCCATACTTCAAATAAAGTCACACTTAAAGCCTACGTCGATTTCTGGAATAATGATTGGTTGAGATCACGAGTAGATGGAACAGGAAAAGGTAATGAATATCTCTTTAGAGCAGAATACAAACCAAATCGACAGCAACTCTTTTACCTATTATATCGATACGAGCGAAAATCTGAAAATACAAATTTGCAAAGTGATTTTGATTTCCCAGTTTTAAAAACCACGCAACGCCTTAGACTTCATATACAACATAATATGGGTAATGGTATATCCCTTAGGACGAGAGGTGAGATAGCACACTATAAGAAAGAAATAAATACTTCAACTGGATATCTATTGTATCAGGATATAATCTACAGCCCTATGTCATCTCCATTATCCATGGCTTCACGATTGGGCTATTTCAATACAGAAGATTCTAATTCTCGTATTTATGCCTACGAAAATGATCTTTTATATGAGTACTACATACCAGCTTATTCAGGACATGGACTTCGTTATTATATAAAGGCACGATATAAGATAAATGGCAATCTAATGTTTGAAGCGAGATTAGACCAAACGAGATATTTTGATAGGGAGGTTATTAGTTCTGGCAATCAAGAGGTTCTGAGTAATGCGATTACAGGAATTAAGTGTCAATTGAGAGTACGCTTCTAAAAGATATGAGAGGCCCCTGAGCCCCTCTTGTATTCTAACAACATAACCAAAGAATGCATTACTTAATACCCCTTATGGACATCAGTAAAGACACCATTGTTTTTCAGAAAGTAGGATTTATCTTGAACGTTGGCATCTCCATTGAGATCAAAATCCATAAAGAAATAACTACTATTCTGTCCATTTTGCTTAAGCCACTCAGAATTATCATTTACATTGATGTCCACAGGAGATTCTCCTGATAGATATTGATCTCCATTGGCAGCATACATTACATTGATATCGGGTTGAATTTCTTTTTGAGTAAATCCAAGTAATCTCTTGTAAGAGCGATTCAATGTAAAATCATATTTCATCGAATCATTTACAACTGGAAGTGGCGTCGGGGACATTACTACTAGGTGATTTCTATGTTCTATAACAACGTAATACTCTAAAGCGGGATCTACTAAACAACAATCTTCTTCAAGAAAATCTATCGTACCGTCTTTCATTAACATTCCTGCTCTCGTACAAGTCTCATACTCCTCATCAGCTGCAACTCGCAGACTTACGAGAACCCAATCCGTCATATCCTCATATAAGTATTTATTATTCTCCGATACCATCATTGACTCCCAGTCTACTCCTTCATAACCTAAGTAATTAAAAGGTACTTTACTGTAAGGTTGTCCTGGTTCCGTGCGCCGGCCAAAGAATGTTGTTGGATTCTGACCCGGTAGATATCCCAAGTCATTGAGCAAAGTATGCATCTCTCCCGTCTCTGTATTAAAAGGGCCTTCTAAGAATACTTTTGTTTCTAATGCTGCACAAACCATTTGGCACTCATTTCCATAAATTATTTGTTCTGTAAATGCGCGTGTGCACCCTTTAGAATCTGTAACCATAAGTCGATACATTCCTGTATCCAAACCTGAAATCACATCGCCTGATTCGCCTGTAATCCATGCAAATTCGTAAGGGCCAGAAGCGCCTGTAACCGAGACACTAATCCCTCCATTTGTCATACCACAATCCGGCATTGTTAAAGTAACAGCAGCCACGAATTCACATTCTTGAGAAATCCCTATATCTATATCAGTCTTCCTCTCATTAGAAATCAGCGTTATAAGATCTGTTCTTCCCGTCATTGGATCTAAATCACTGTCGATAGTTGTATCGAAAGTAGCTTTATATGGTGCGTAATCGTATTCGGCTGGTAATACTATGGAGATGAAATAATCGCCTGGCGGAAGGTTCGTAAATGTATATGCCCCATCTTTATCTGTAATAGTCGAGGCCAACAACCCTCCATGTGGATCGAAAAGTTCCACTTTCATATTAGCCAATGGTAATTCGCTGGATTGCTGTACACCATCCCTATTGATATCCAGCCAAACATAATCTCCTATAGAAGCAGGTTTATAAAATCCTCCATCCAAGTCAAATGCTATCATATTGGCCTCAAGTACAAAAGTAGCAGTCTCTTTAGTAAACAAAATATCACTATTATTTGCTGCGACTCCTTTATATGATAAGGTCGCAGAGAAGCCAGAAGGAGGATTCATTTTCATATAATACCTACCTGGAGGGACGCCCTCAAATACATATCTTCCATTTATATTACTTGTTACAACATCAAGAAGTTGATCTGTAAAATCGTCATATAGCTCAATAGTAACTCCTTGAAGTCCAGGTTCTTCTGGGTCTTGAATTCCATCTCTATTTAAGTCTTCCCAAACAAAATCACCTATAAACCCAGAGGCAATTGCCCCGAATGCATATGCAACATAATCATCAGGGCTAAAACTTGAAATAGTAGTAATGGAACCTTGATTTCTGTTACTAATTCCTGCATTAAATTGCGGATTAGAAGAATTCTGATTAAGATATAAAACATTTATCATAGATGGAATACTAACCCATTTCTCGCCGTCCCAAGCTACAATAGTAAGTCGATCTGTATCACCATCTGTTATATCCGTTATGTCACTGAAAATATCCCACGTAAGAGTTATTGTCGTAGGTTGGTTACCATCAATATCCCAATATTCTACTTGGCTTACTTTGAATAGACTATTTTCTTTTTCATCTGTGGAAAACGGGCCACCTAATGGAAGCGCAGGATAAGTTCCGCCGAATAAATCATCTGTCATCGCCGCATCTGGATCTTCTCTAAAATATGCCGCTTTGGTTCCAGCAGCTCCTGCAATACCAATGGGTCGATAATTACCATTGTCTCCTATGGGAAAAACAAAAGGTTGATCTCCAAAAACTTGAACATAGCCATCTATATGACGATCATCAGAGGCATTCTTCCATCCAGGTGAAACATCTGAAAATCCAAATATTCCAAAAGACTCTTCTCTCTGCGTTCCAACTATACCAGGTAAGGTTCCCGTACCACCGATATCGAAATCATGTAAGCCAAAGACCACCGTTTCTCCATCATGGTGAATATATGTATTACCAAAAGAAGCAGATTGCCCTATAGCCTCATTGATGATTATCATGAAGCTGATGACTAAAATTATATAGGTTTTCAATCCGCGCATTGAAGCTTTTGAGTTCTAATTGTTTTATTTACTTAACAACAAATACAACATTAATCCAAGTACAATTACCTGCTGGCACCTCCATGACTTCATATGAAAATACACCCCCATCAGTCAAAGCTAAATTCGCAAAAACAGTGCCGTCTAAATCCGTTACATAATAATAAAGTTCATCTCGACTATAAGTTGGAATTGCAGCTGGACTAGAAGGAGATTTCAAGAGTGGCATTCCAAACCGAGCCACATACTCTGCATATAAATCTAAAGGAGCCATCACCCCTGTTGTACTTACATCAATAACTATTGAAGGAGGATAAAAGATCTTTGCAGATTTTATAGTATTTACTTCGAGAACATTCCCATCAACATCTACCCCCAAATGAAATGCTGAATAAGGATGTGTTCCACTTAATGTATCAAGTACATTTCCATCTCCATAATTTGAAAACCTAACAGTCCCATTGGCCACATCTAATCTTGCTGTGGGAGTACTTGTCCCTATTCCCACATCTCCATCTGCTTCTATTATAACATCCTGAGTTCCAACAAAAGTCAAACTACTCCCACTCATTGCTACTGTCCGGGCCCCTGATAAGATTTGGTTATTGGTTCCTAAATGATTATCGTCAATGTTAAAGACTGCACTTCCTTCTATTCGCAGAGTATTGATATTGTCATTAGTATCAATATTGGTGTAGATTAGCGTTTGATCATCAGCGTTCACATAGGGTGTAAGATCTACAGAACTCCCTCTCGTTAAACTCAATATATTTCCTGCCAGACTTATGGATTGGCTATCCTGAGCCATGAGATATAATGTTCCATCATTTAATCCAATGTACAGATCTCCTGTTGTTGTATCATAATACAAATCTCCTTCAGAAGCTTCATTACCACTATGAATACTCGTTATACTTGAAGTTCCATTCAATGGGAAATTCCTTTGTGCAGAAGCATGCAAAGCAAATAGCATCAAAGAGAATATTAAGAGCTTTTTCATCTGATTGTAATTAGTCATTTGCATCTTACTTAATTCTTTCTATTAATAAAGATGAGCCATTCGCAACAGTCCTTATGGTTCCAGTACTGCTATATCTTCTTCCTTGCACGCTTATAACAGCGCCAGCTGCAAGATCAAGCATTTTAGTAACAGCGATTGTATTTCTATCTACATCCTTATTTCGTTGATAAGACGCCGCATATGTGCCATTGATCACTAATGCTCCATTAGTTAAGTTAAACTCGGCACCAGTTCTGGTATTATTGATCACTTGAGTTGTAACGCGATAAGTAACCCGATACCTCCCGGATGTATTAATTGTAATTGAATTTGCGCTTGAACCAAATCCAGGATCTATTATGCCGGCAGTCGCAAAATTTATATTTCCAAAACTTGTTCCTAACCCTTGGGCGCCAGCAACATCATAAATTTCAGCTATTCTATTAGCTGAATACATGTCAATGGTACTAAACGCTCCAGCTTCATCCGTATAGATCAAATTAGTTCCACTTGTATCTAATGTCGTTACAGTCTCGTGAATTCCAAAGTCATCGCCATCTTCATTCGTGTATGTCGCAATCTTATTACCTCCACTTGTCAATGTATCATGTACTGTAGTTACACTTTCTACAATATCTGTAGCACTACCATCTTCATCATTGTACGTTCCGATTACCTTTCCACTTCCTTGTGTGTCTGTAATACTTGTCAACGTCTCTATTTCTTTGATATTGATCGTCG
>JBLIDB010000224.1:0-8142 GCA_047634015.1 Saprospiraceae bacterium | reverse complement strand
CATCAGGAAACTGATTTTTAGAAACATCCGTTTTGGGATTGTTCATATGACTGAGATAGAATCCCATCATCGGATTCAGAGTTACCTCAGAAAGTAGATCTCTATAATTTCCAAAAGCATTTTCAGCAAGAATATCATAGTACTCAGTAAGTCCGTCTCCAAAATTTAGAATGAAACTTTTACTAGATATTACTAAAGTCTGGCTCAAAGCAAAAGCCATGCGATCTCTTAGATAATTATCCCCCGTTAGAATATTATGCCACCACGTTCTATGCCAGTTCGTCCAATAGAGAATATTCGGTTGATCATACTTCATTACAAAGTAGAGGTGATTAAAGTAGGACTCGTGTGGAATATTCGTTTGCCATTCCATCCACTGCTCAATATCTATTTCGGATAGTTCAGAGGCCATGGTTTCGGTTGCTCCAAAGGTAGCTTGTGTTAGAAATCTATAACTCTCGTCTTTATTGAGAGGACCTAAACCAGATATAGTTGAGTGAGCATCACTTGTAGAACTTGAAATAGTTTCGATGCCATAGTCATGACCGTTTCCGAGGTAGTCTGTATAATTCACAATTGAATTATTGGGACTAATGACTTTTTGTTGGACGATATAAGAAGCATTGCTTTGACAATCTATAAGGTGTATTTCTAATAACCCATCTTCTGATACTTCGAAATCTTCGAGTAAATCTATACCTCCAGCCATATATAGCTGCACTTCGTTTCCTTCTTTTATGTTCCCTGATGTTTGTATCACTTGATCAGAAAAATACTCTCCGACTGGAATCTCAGTCCCGATGACCACCCATTGAGCAATATCGAAGGCTTCTTTAAGGAGATTTCATACACTTTTGTGCAAGTACCGTCATCTATTTTCAAACTTATAGAACCTTCGTTCGGCACTACTATCATAGAAGTAGATTCATTCGTTGACCACAGAAAATTATAGCTTTCATTTGGAATAAGAGAAATGACCTCTAAGTAGAATTCTTCGGCGCAGACTTCATATTCTATACTAACAGATGGTTGAAATTCTGCACAGGATTCATAATCGATTCCAAAGAGCACTTCGCTTATTCCAGAACAGGAAGCACCATGATTTTCTTCAATATTGAATACTAAATACTTGGCATCGAAGGGCTGAAAGCCATCATAACTCTGACCCAAGTAGTTAGTAGATCCCGTTCCAGGAGCGGCAGAAAAGGCTCCTTGAGACTTCCATACTATACTATCAATCGAAGTATATATACTGAAGTCCTTAACCCCTTTATTGATGGTATTACTATCAACATTATAATTCCATAGATGTAATGAATCTATCTTAAAAACTTGGCCAAAATCGTATTGAATCCAGTGATTTGTGCTTGTAGGAATCGCTGGATTAGCGGAAGGGTTACATGATTCCCAGCTTTCATTCCAGACATTATCTTGTGTATAAGGGTTACACTGACTATGCATGAGCCATGTCATACATACAGATAGTATGAATAGAATTGCTGTTTTCATTAAGTAGTAGAGCTAATTTAGAAAAGATTTCTATTCTCCTCATTTAATTTAGCAGACAATACGAAGGATAGTGAAATTTAGGGATGCTTTGTTGCCAAGAAGGCGATAGTGGTCCTTGCGAAGGGTTTTAAGAAATTCACAACCCCATTAAAAAGACCGCTGGCCGCTTCCCAATTTTTTTACCCTTCCATTGGGACAAATTCAGCTTTAGAATCTCTTCTTTCTTGCTATTGAGTTCGATTGCAATAGTAAGGGATGTCAAAGAAGGAAGCGTTTTAACAAGGGCTTCTATCATCTTGTCATTACGATAGGGTGTCTCAATCCATATTTGGGTATAACCTGTTTTAATAACCGTCTGATTGAGTTGTTGTAGCTTCTTGCCTAAGTCAGGTTCTTTGAAAGGAAGATATCCATGAAAAGTGAATTGCTGGCCATTATAACCTGAAGAGATCAATGCTGATACAATTGAAGTTGGGCCTGTCAATGGAGAGATGGTGTATCCTGCTGCCCGTGCTTGGTCAACTATTTTGTTGCCTGGATCAGCGAGACATGGGCAGCCCGCTTCGCTTAGCAGTCCTATGTTTTTACCTCCTTTTAATAAGAGAGCGACTTCCTTCGAAGTGACCTGCATATCATGCTTGTCCATTTCGACGAAAGTCGCCCCATCAATATTATAGTCTGGAATCATCTTTCTGATAAACCTTCTTGCTGTTCGCAACCCTTCTACTACAAAAGCATCTAAACTGGCAATCGTCTTAACTGCTATAGGTGGAATATGATCTATTCCATCTTCAGCAAGTAAACAGGGTATCAAAAAGAGTTTAGGCATACATTATTTCACCGCCGCAAATGCATGATCCAAATCTGCTTTTATATCATCTATATGCTCGATTCCTACACAGAGTCTAATCATATCTTGTGTTACTCCACAAGAGGCCAACTCTTCATCTGTTAATTGACGATGGGTCGTTGAGGCTGGATGAGCTGCAAGAGATTTGGTATCTCCTATATTCACAAGTCTCTTAAATAACCCTAGTGCATCATAGAATTTCACCGCGTTATCAAAACCACCTTTGATTCCAAAAGTCATTAATGATGCAGGCTTACCATTTGTATATTTCTTAGCCAGTTCATAGTACTTGCTCGTGGCCAATCCTCCATAATTCACCCACTCTACTTGATCATGTCCTTCGAGATATTGGGCAACGGCCAAAGCATTATCACAATGACGCTCCATACGAAGTGGAAGTGTCTGAATACCTTGCAATATCTGAAATGCACTCGTGGCTGAGAGACATGATCCCGTATTACGCAAAGGAACTGTACGACATCTACCTATATAAGCTGCTGCTTCCATAGCTTCTACATATACGACTCCATGATAAGATGGTTCCGGAGTATTAAGCATAGGGAATTTATCAGCATATTTCGCCCAAGGGAAGTTTCCAGAATCTATAATCATACCTCCTATTGTAGTCCCATGTCCACCTATATATTTTGTTAGTGAATGCACTACGATGTCTGCCCCATAAGCGATTGGATTAATCAATATCGGAGTGGCAACAGTATTATCTACTATAAGCGGAACACCTGCAGCATGCGCTACATCTGCTAAAGCTTGAATGTCTACGATATTTCCTGCTGGATTACCAATAGACTCACAATAGACAGCTTTTGTCTTATCATTAATTAATGCAGCAATATCAGAAGCGCTATCACTTGCAGCAAATTGTACTTCTATCCCTTGCTTAGGAAGCATATGTCTGAATAGCGTGTATGATCCTCCATATAGCATAGGAACAGAGACGATATTATCTCCAGCTTGTGTAATATTTAGGATAGAATAATTTACAGCGGCACTTCCTGCACTTACTGCAAGTCCTGCAATACCCCCTTCGAGTGCTGCTACTCTTTTTTCAAGAACGTCTACTGTAGGATTCATGATCCTAGAGTAGATATTTCCTGGTACAGCGAGGTTAAATAGATCTGCACCGTGCTGTGCATTATCAAACTCAAATGCTACTGTTTGATAGATCGGAACTGCAACGGACTTCGTAGTTGGTTCGGTAGTATATCCTTCATGGATACTAATGGTTTCCTTTTTCATTTGTATATCTTATTGATGTGGACCGTGAAAGTACGTAAGATGGAGATAGCTGCCAAATGGAATATAGATACTGTTTCAAAACTAAATTAGGTATAGTTCTAAATCATTCTTGATCAGAATTCAGTATTACTCTTCTATAGAACCTAATAGCATCTTTAAACTCACTGACAGGCACGCGCTCATCTATTCCGTGAAAGCACTCTATGTTTTTTGGTGAGATTTTATACGGGACGAACCGATATACATTCGGGCTGATCTTGGTAAAATGTCTTGAATCTGTAGCACCGATAACTAAGCTTGGAATGGTGATGATATTATTAAAGACTTCTTTGATTGAACGCTCGATCATTAAATACTCATGATTGTCCGAGGGTGATATTGGTGATGGATTTGTGCCTGCTTGAAGTGGGAAAACATTAACGCGATTGTCATTAATAGTTTTTATAGCGTGCGCTATTACATCTTCTACCGTTTCACCGGGTAATATTCTAAAGTTTACTACGGCTCTAGAAGCTATAGGGATTACATTTTCTTTTATTCCTGCTTCAAATATTGTCGGAGAAGTAGTGGTTCGTATCATGGCGTTACCAGATTTGGATTTTTCCATCTTGCCAAGTATTAAAGTCTGGAATAAGAATAAATTTCCAAAAGCCAGCTTAGAGGAAAACCCCATTTCTGGAGCAGATTTTTGAAAGAGATCCTTCAATACAGGAGTTAGTTTGGCTGGAGAAGGATTTCTTTTTAATTTACTTACGGCAAGGGCGAGCACATCGATGGATGTCTCTTTCTCTGGTGAAGAGGAATGACCTCCTGCCATATGTACTTCTAATTCTAATGAGAGGAATCCTTTTTCTGCAACTCCTATCATCGCGACTTCCCCTTCTAATCCAGGCATCATATTTTGGGTTATTGCCATACCCTCGTCTAAGACAAAAGAAGCTTCTATTCCTTCCTTTTCTAAATGCCTTGCGATTTCGACAGCACCTTTCTTACCTAAAACTTCCTCGTCATGACCCAGAGCTACATAAATTGTTCGTTGCGGTTGGTGACCTTCATTAAGAAGTTGCTCTGTTGCCTCTAAAATACTAATCAAGCTACACTTGTCGTCCATACTGCCACGACCATAAATAGTATCCTTTTTTACACCTGTTGTGAAAGGATGAACGTTCCAAAGAGCAGGAGACGCAATCGGAACAGCATCCAAATGTGCCATGAGTACTATTGGTTTTAAACTAGTATTGGTGCCTTCCCATTTGAACAGATGACTATACTTGTTAAATATAAGATGACCAGGTAACGCATATATTCCTGGATAACTTTCAATTAGAAACTCATTGAATAAATCGAATTGGGCAGAATCAAAATCCTCCGCATTTTCAAATGAGATTGTTCTTATGGAGATAGCTTCCGCAAATCTATTAATTGCATTTTCGGGAACTGTAATTTTGTCTATGGGTTCTACTTGTATTTGCGAAGAGGAAAAGTTAATCGCATTGTATAATAAGTATGCTACAAAAAGTAGAAGAACAATTAGGAGGGCAAGAAGTATCTTTTTCATATTGTTTTTCTTAAAACCGGTATAGTGTTATTAATGAAAGTAACCCTATCTAAGAGTTGTAGCTAAGCTCCAACTCGTTCTATAAACTCCTCCTCACTCCATATTTCTACCGTTCCAAGAGCAGTTGCTTTTTTTAGTTTCGAACCTGCTTTTTCTCCAGCTACAAGAATATTGAGATTCGAACTCACCGCACTGATGTTCTTAGCACCACTCTTGGCGGCTAATTCTTGTGCTTGTTTCCGAGTCATCAGTTGAAGAGATCCCGTAAATAGTATCGTCTTGCCAGAGAAGGGGGCATCTTCTGCGACTTGTAAGGGTTTATCATCTTCTGTCTGTAGCATATTCACACCACGTTCTTCCATTCGGCGAAGCATGGCAATACTATCTTTATCTTGAAAATATTCAGAAACGTTTTTTGCTACAACAGGCCCGATATCTTTGATCTCAAGATATTGTTCTTCCGTCCAGTTTTGAAGATCGAAAACGGATTCTATTTCTTGTCCAATCAATTGTGATGCCCTCTTTCCGAGGTGGTGGACACTAAGACTATGTAGTAATTTAGAAATAGGATTTTGCTTCGCCTTTTCTATAGAAGCTTGTAGGTTATCTGCTGACTTTTGTCCTAAACCTTCTAATTTAGAAATTTCAGAATATTCCAAATTATAAACATCACTAATATCTTTGATCCAACCTTCGTCATAGAATCGCTCTACATAGGATTTTCCGAAACCATCGATGTCCATGGCTACTTTAGAAACATGGAATATAATGCGTTGCAGGTCTTGAGCGCCACATACACATTTTGGGCAGCGCCAAGCAGATTCTCCTTCTGCTTTTTCTAACATTGGCCTATGTTGCGAATCTATTGGACAATGGGTTGGGAACTTTACGATTTCCTCCGCGCCAGTTCGAATATCTGCAAGAGATTTAACGATATACGGTATCACATCCCCGGCTCTTTCAATAATTATCTGATCGCCAATTCGGAGATCCTTAGAGATAATAAAATCCTCATTATGAAGTGAGATTGAAGAGACGGTTACACCGGCGAGATGTACTGGTGTAACTTTGGCAACGGGCGCAATGGATCCTACCTTTCCGACTTGATACTCAATGTGTTCAAGTGTCGTGGTGGCCTGTTTAGCTTTGAATTTATAAGCAATAGCCCATCGAGGATGATGAGAAGTATAACCGCACTTTTCTTGTAATTCACGACTATTCACCTTGACGACCATACCATCTATCTCATAAGGATAAGCTTCTCTTTTGGCATCCCATTCTTGGATATTAGAAATTACTTCTTGGATGTTTTTGCAAACGAGTGCGGTGGGGTCTTCTATCTTAAAACCGAGTGAACCAAGCAAGGCGATTTGTTCACTATGTGTGTTTATGGTTTTCAGTTGATCATTGCCCTCCGTATCTTGAGCATACCCTAATTGGAAGGAAAACACCTCCAATCCTCTCTCTTTCGTTTCATTAGGATTCTTCATTCTTAGACCACCAGTAGCACTATTACGGGGGTTTGCGAAGAGTGATTTTCCTGCAGCTGCGCGGTTTTTATTGGTTTTTACGAAGCGGTCTTTTCTAATTACGGCTTCACCTCTAATTTCTGCAGTAGCAATTCCATATTTAGACCAAGCCGTTGAAAGAGGTAAAGAGGGAAGTGTTCTCGCATTGAGCGTAATATCTTCTCCTTCAATGCCATTCCCACGAGTGGCAGCTCTTGCTAATAGATTATTTTCATAAACGATAGCTACACTGCCGCCGTCGTACTTTGGTTCTAAGCAATATTCTATAGGTTCTTGAATTTCAAATCCAGCATGTTTATGTACTTGTTCATCCCATTTAAGTAGATCTTCCGCATTATACGAATTGCCGAGAGACAGCATGGGAGTAAGATGACGGATGGCTGCGAAGTCTCCACTTAGATCACTGGAAACACGCTGAGTTGGACTATCTGCCGTTATTGATTGTGGGTGATCGATTTCGAGTTTTTCGAGTTTTTTATAAATGATATCATACTCTGTATCTGAAATTACGGGATCGTTATTGATGTAATAACGCCACTCATGATACTTCAATACTTCTCTTAGTGCTTCGATATCAAATATGCTGGGTACCGACTTTTGCCATGATTTACTTTCTCGAATATATCGCTGTTGTAAATCCTTGGAATATAGCTCGCTCATAAAATTGATTTCTTTCTAAAATGATTTAGAAGAATATTTTCCTATATACCCTTTTAATGAATCCTCTATCTTCTTGAACTCTCCTTCTTCACCTGTTGTGTATATCGTGTCAAGAATATGAATAATTTTTTCTGGATAGTTAAATATAAGTGGGACAATAGGAACGTTTGCTTGTACTGCTATTTGATAAAATCCTGATTTGAGTTCTGTAACTTTATTGCGAGTTCCTTCCGGCGTAATTAGGATTGTATGTTTTTCTTGAGTTTCGAAATTGTGTACGATTTGACCGACAGTATTGGAATGTACCGCACGATCTATAGGGTTGCCACCAATTGACCGCAGAAGGACCCCCAGTGGCCATCTAAAGAGTGATTTTTTAAGATACCACTGAGCTTTGATATCCAACCAAAACTTTACAGGAATCCCAACAAAAAAATCCAGAAATGACGTATGTGGAACTACTACGAGGATTTTTTTAGGCAATTCATTTGGGAAATGCCCATCTAATTTCCACCCCATTGCTCCATGAACCTTCTTGCCTAACCACCTGATCATAAATACTTTTATTAATAAACAATTCTTCTATGTTCAAACTTTAAAAATACGCGCGATCAAAGAAAACAATAAATGAATTTGAAAAGAGCGTTTAGGTGAAGAATAAAATTGACATGGGAATAATAGAATATTTCGGTCCCTGAATGTTATATAATAGTTCATTAAACCAAAGACACTAAATGTTGTCTAATGATTAGCGTGTCAGATTCGAAAGAAGAAATTGA
>JBLIDB010000223.1:0-8178 GCA_047634015.1 Saprospiraceae bacterium | reverse complement strand
TTGGCGATATTTCCATTATTCTCAACTCCCTGATGCTCAGGCATCACCGAGGTTCGAAAAATAAAAATATCATCCAAAATCTTCCATTTTCTGATGATCCTCACTTTTCGGAGTGGACTCATCTTTATATGATGAATTTACTAATCAATTGAATCGATCATTATGAAACCTCCCATTTATCTTCTATTCTCTTTTTTGACCTTTTTACATCCTCTGGATGCCACTGGTCAGTCTATATATGAGCGTGAAATTCAATCCTATTTATCTAAGGTAGCTAGTGATAAAGCTTTACAGATTCAGTTTGATTTTGTTATATCGGATATTGTAGAAGATCAAAATGCTGGACTTACCCATGTCTATGTCCAACATACAGTAGAAGCATTACCTATTATAGGTAATATTTCAGGTTTCCATTTTAATAGTGCTTCTAAATTGGAATATACAGGTCTTAGGCTTCCTAATTCTAATTCCATTCAACGAAAAAATTCCAAGAAGGTAAATTTAGCCAAAGATGCCTTAAGAATTACAGCCAATATCTTAGGACTTAATCCAGCCTTTAAATTAGAAAAGGATAGCAAGGTTATCACTAAAAGCAATACCTATATTGTTCCAGAGCTTTCAACACAAAATATATTCTTGAGAGAAGCCCTTTGGGATAATGATGATGAATTAATTCCTATATGGGAAGTCGGAATATATGATGATAAAAGTCAAAAATGGCAAGTACTTAGACTTGATAAGTCTTCTGGTCTAGAGTTGAATAGAGATTCGTGGACAGAAGAATGCTTTATCCATCCTTCTAAAGAATCACACAATACAGAATGCGAAACACTGCCTATGCGGATATTAGAAACTAATGCTATCAGTTGTGATAGTTCCTATAATGTATTTGCCTATCCTTTAAGCGCTCCTAATGAAGGCATCCAATCTATTGTTAAGGCTCCCTGGAATTTGGCCCTAAATGCATCTCCAGATGGATGGCATGACACGACCTTTCTTCGGGGGAATAACGCCTTAGCAGTTGAGGATATAAATGCAGACGACTCAGGTGGATATTCCGTAGATGGTGGCGCGAACCTATGTTTTGAATTATTGTATAGGGATTCACTTAGTCCGATAGACAATTTGGATGTGAGTTTGACAAATGCATTTTATTGGAATAATCTCATCCATGACGTCATGTATAATTATGGTTTCGATGAAGAAGCAGGTAACTTCCAACAGTCTAATTTTAATCGTGGAGGTGCAGAATTTGACAGAGTATATATTGATATTCTCGATGGTAGTGGTCAGAATAATGCGAATTTCAGTACTCCTCCAGATGGATTCGCTGCCAGAATGCAAATGTTTGAATGGATTCCTTCAATTGGAAACATACTGAAGATTAATGAACCTCATTCCATTGGTCGAAATTACAATATGTTTCCAGCATTATTTGGCCCAACTAATATTACACTCACTGATACTATAGTAGTAAGTAATCCTAGTAATGCTTGTGATTCTATCTTAAATGGGAATGCCCTTCTGGGGAAAATTGCATTGCTCGACAGAGGTGATTGCTCCTTTGTTGAGAAAGCACTCGAAGTGCAGAATGCAGGAGCGATTGCCATGATAGTATGTAACAATAATTTATCTGATATATTCAGAATGGGTGGCGAGAACTCAAATGTTGTGATACCATCAATAATGATAAGTAAAACGCAGTGCGATTCATTGAAAATTCAATTAGATACAGTTCTTTTAGAAGCAACAATTACAATCCCTGCGACTTTCGATAGTGGCTTAGACAATGGTATTGTTACACACGAATATGCTCATGGTATATCCATAAGACTAACTGGAGGCCCTTCTGCCGCTTCATGCTTAACTGGAAATGAGCAAATGGGAGAAGGTTGGAGTGATTGGTATGCTTTGATGTTCAGTTTAGATTCGCTTGATCTTCCTGAAACGCCTATAGGTATAGGAACCTATGTGTTGGGTCAAGATACAGATGGTAGTGGCATTAGAAACTTCCCATATAGCACAGACTTGTTAGTAAACCCAGTCACCTATAACTATATTAAGGTATTTTCTATCCCTCATGGAGTGGGATCAGTCTGGGCTAGTATGCTTTGGGATATGACATGGAATCTTATAGAGCATCATGGATTTGAAGCTGATATTTACAATGGCAATGGTGGAAATAATATAGCCTTAGAATTGGTAACATTGGGACTAAAATTACAACCATGTGACCCAGGTTTTATTGACGGTAGAGATGCTATTCTGGCAGCAGATGAAATACTTTATAATGGAGCCAATGCATGTCTTATTTGGAAGGCTTTTTCCCGAAGAGGGCTTGGGGCAAATGCCAATCAAGGCTCTTCTGCCTCAAGCACAGATGGTACCGAGAACTATGACTTACCCACTTTATGCGCTCAGCCGATATTTTATTCTATGAGCTCAGCGGGAATGGCGTATTCTAACGATACTTTACCATTATATTTTGATATAAGAACAAATGAGTCATCTATCGATTCGGCTATCGTTTGTGGTTTTCTCAGTAATCAAACAAAGTACTATTCTGGAGATTTCTTCACGCTAAATAATGATACTATCACTTTTAAGGAAACTGAAATTGATTCTAACACCTTTATACGAAATAGCATTGAAGTTATCGTATCTCCAAATGATAGTTCTGAAATCTATTATCTTGAAAAGGTGGAGAACATATCTCTTAATTGGCAGATAGAATCAGATACTGGTAGTCAAGCTTGGGAAATATCAGATTCAAAGCCATTCAAAGATAGTTTGAGCTTTTTTTGTAAAAATGTAGGCAGCAATCAAACCCAACTTTTGATCTCTCCAGAATTTCGTATAGAAGGACCTACAATTCTTGGGTTTTGGCATTATTTTAATTTGGAAAAAAATTGGGACGGAGGATTTATCGAGCTTTCTAAAGATAATGGGAATACTTGGATAGACCTTGGAGTAGACGCATTATCTAACGGATACAATGAAAATCTTGAACAAAGTAGTAACCCATTTAGTGGAGGTCGACTGGCCTATTCTGGGACAAATCAAGAATATCAGCAGACTATGATCGATCTTTCTCCTTATTCCGGAGAGTCCATTCAAATCAGATTCGTGTTAGCTTCGGATGATTATGCATTTGAGGATGGGTGGTACGTGGACAACATCTCCCTATACCACAAGTACGAGATTGATGTTCGCTCCAAGTTATCTGCGGATAATGCCTCTGTGCGCTACGATACCGCATCTATAATCATCCTTCCATCTTGTGAACCTTGTACAAAAGATCTTTGTGATTCTATTGTCATTTCTATTAAGATGATAGATAAAGATATCTATAAAGCACTTCAGTACATAGAATCAGATGCTGTGCTAATGTCGACTGACGATATTAAATTCATAGCCGGAGATTCAATTCTTTTAAAGCCAAATTTCTCAGTGCCTGAAGAGGCCATATTTCAAGCGATAATAGATAATTGTATTGAGCCTTAACGAAGATGCTGCAATCGGGGATATACACCGATTAATAATGGCATCGGCAGAAACAGGGTCAAGCTATGCGTAGGTTTCTCCTTTAGACTTACTATTTTTACCTACAGTAATATTCCTAATTTAATTAATAAGCATATGGATCCAATAGTGATAGGCCTTTTAGTAGTACTTGCCATGAATATGTTCATGTTTCCGATCGCCTATAAGCTACAGACAGATAAACTTACTGATATAACGTATGCCATGAGTTTCGCAACAATTGCGATTTATGGATTCATCTATGGTAGTGGCGGACAAAGTGTTCCTAAGTTTATCCTCACCTTTCTTATTCTCGCTTGGGCTGTAAGACTTGGATTCTTCTTACTTATTCGTGTTTCGAAAATGGGAAAAGATGATCGGTTTGATGAAATCAGAACAAGTCCAAAGCGCTTTTTTAGATTTTTCTTAATTCAGGCGGTGAGTTCTTGGATCATATCCCTTCCTTTTCTATATAGATTAATAGATAATCCTTCTGAAAGTCACAATATCAACCAAGTACTACGTATAGAATGGATCGGGTTTGGTATTGCGGTGGTAGGATTAATAATAGAAAGTGTCGCAGATTCTCAAAAGTCTAAATATAAGTTTAGCGATGGTAAAGGGGTCTTTATGGGTGGACTATATCAAAAAATACGCTACCCAAATTATCTTGGGGAGATACTTTTTTGGATTGGAATTTTTATAGTCAGTATTCATGTTTTGTCAGGATTTCGATGGATATCATTGATTAGTCCAATTGTAATAATTCTGTTATTACGCTTTCTTAGCGGTATTCCAATTATTGAAAAAAGTCGACACAAAAAGTATGGTGATGATCCGTCATATCTTAAGTATTTAAAAGAAACTAAACTTCTAATTCCAGGTATCTATTGAATGTATTTCTTAGTCTGTTATAAAATCTCATTTCTATCACTCCTTTAATTTTGAATTTTAAGAAGCACTATAGCATTCTGATCATCTTTCTATTGACCTTCGGTTGCAAACCACAGCAACCTGGCAATATTGCTGACGTACAGGCGCATGAACAGCCCAAAAACTGGAAGATTCAGTATAATCTCGCGATTGATAGTCTTATAAATCAAGCTGTTATCGATAGTATCGTTCCCGGAGCCGTTGCTCTAGTAAGTATCGAAAATCAGATTGTTTATAAAAATACATTCGGATATGCCCATGCCTATGACTATGGGAAAAAAACACTACAAAATCCTGAGGAAATGACCTCTGAACATGTCTTCGATCTAGCATCACTTACAAAAGTGCTTGCCACCACTATGGGGATAATGAAATTAGTGGGTGATGGGAGAATAAATTTGGACGATAAGATTAGTAGGTATCTTACTCCATTTAAAGCTACTGACAAGGAACCTATTACAATTCGACATTTACTCACTCATACCTCAGGTTTACAACCTTGGAAGCCTTTGTATTTTCATGCTGATAATTCAGCCAAAACTTTAGACTATATAGCGACACTCCCTCTCTCCTATTCTATTGGGAAAGAAAGACACTATAGTGATTTAGGATTTATGCTTCTGGGGTATATTATAGAGGGTGTAAGCGGTACGCGACTTGATGATTTTCTAAATAGTAATATATATTCAGAATTGGATCTCAAGAATACATCGTTTAATCCCACTCTTGCTCATAACAATTGGCCGTATGCGGCTACTTCTCATGGTAACCCCTTCGAATATAAAATGGTGGCGGACGATGACTTCGGGTATGATTGTGATGAAGATATTAGTGATTTCAAAACCTGGAGAACGTACACATTAAAGGGAGAAGTCAATGATGGGAATGCCTTTTATGCTAACGACGGCATAGCGGGACATGCAGGTCTGTTCTCGACTGTTGACGATATCCAAAAGCTCCTACAACTTCTTCTGAATAATGGATATCATAAAGAAAAACGAATTTTATCAACGGAGGTGGTAAGAGAATTTCTCACTCGTGATATATTCGACAATGGATTAGGGTGGGCCATGTCTACTGCCGTATTACCTGTAACGGAATTACCAGATGGTGCATTTGGCCATACCGGTTTCACAGGAACATATTTACTCTGTTTGCCTGATCGTGCTTTAAGTTTAGTTCTATTAACCAATAGACAGAATCTCGATGTTTCGGAATCTGGGAGCTACAATTCTTTAACAAGTCTACGTAAAAATGTAAGTGACTTTGTAATTCGGAAAACTGAGTAAATTCCATTTATTGCTAATGGTCGCTTATTAAGTAAAATATGAGTTAAAACGCCACACCTTAAGCGAGATCATATATATTTACAAAAAAGCGCTTTTTATTAAATCTCAAATAGTTAATTCGTGAAATTCTATTCTACTGTCTTTCGTCCTGTTCTAATAATTTTTGGAATAGTGAGCATCCTTTCATCTTGTGCCAGTCTTCCTAAACAAGATCCGAATCAAGAAGAATGGCAAGATCTATTTAATGGAAAAGATTTATCCGATTGGGATATTAAAATTAGAGGTCATAAACTGAATGAAAATTTCAAAAACACCTTCGTCGTAAGGGATGGAGTCCTCGCGGTAGACTACAAGGAATACGACAAATACAATGAGACTTTCGGGCATTTGTTCCATAAAGAATCGTTCTCTTACTACCGCTTACATACAGAATATCGATTTATCGGAGAGCAAGCCAATGAAGGGCCTGGTTGGGCGCTCCGTAATAATGGATTGATGCTACATAGCCAATCCGCAGCATCTATGGGGCTGGATCAAGATTTCCCCATTTCTATAGAAGTACAACTCTTGGGAGGAACAGGAAGTGGAGCCCGATCAACAGCTAATCTTTGTACTCCTGGCACTAACGTCGTTATGAAAGGAGGATTGTTCGAACCGCACTGCGTAAATTCTACATCCAAAACTTACCATGGAGATCGATGGGTTACTGTAGATGTTATCGTATTAGGAGATTCTCTTGTAACTCATATTGTAGAAGGAGAAACCGTATTACAATATACGCATCCTCAGATCGGCGGTGGTAATGTTGGTGGATATGACACCAATCAAAAGAAAGATGGCAAAGCTCTAACTCAAGGATATATCGCTATTCAAGGCGAAAGCCATCCTACAGAATTCAGGAAAATACAAGTCTTAAATCTTGAAGGCTGTATGGATAAAAAGGCTAAGAATTACAAATCATACTTCGTGAGTCATAACCAAAGCGATTGTAAATACTAGGCTATAGTCTCGTGGATTTATATGCTTTTAATATTCACTATAGAATTGAGAATAATTCAAAAGCCTTATTTCAATTTTCTATAAACCTTATAGGCACTCAATAACCAGGCAGCAACAAATGCTATACCTCCTATTGGTGCAATAGCCCCGAACTTTCGAAGGATTGGCATTTCTAATATTTCATTAAAAGAGATAACATAAAGACTGCCACAGAATAAGACCAATCCAAGAAGAAAGAGGACATTTATCCATTTTAATTCATGAATTCCTATTTGAATACATATTACAATTACCAAGAGCCAGCCCAGACTATGTACATAATGATATAGGCTTCCTGTTTTATAAATCGCCATGTAATGATCCGATATACGTTCAGCTATTATATGAGCACCAAAAGCACCTATAATAACTGCGATGGCTAACGAAATTAGAGCCGTAAGGATTGGTTTTTTGTAATTTTCAAGGTTAGACATATTACAAATTTAACACTTTATAGAGGTAACTGCCAATCAATAGTCTGCATTCCTTGCTTTTTAAGGATTGCATTCGTCTGTGAGAAGTGCCTACTGCCATTATAAGCATTCCGAGCAAGCGGAGAAGGATGAGCGGCTATAAGAACGTGATGTTTTTCGTTATCTATAAGACTTGCTTTCGATTCTGCGAATCGTCCCCATAATAAGAAAACAAGTCCCCTCTTATGCATTGATAATACCTGAATTACAGCATCCGTGAATTGTTGCCAGCCGATCTTCTTATGACTTCCAGCCTTTTTATGTTCTACTGTAAGCATGGCATTCAGCAAGAAGACTCCTTGAGTAGCCCACGAACTAAGATCTCCATGAGGTGGGATTTCAAAATTTATATCTCGTGCCAGTTCTTTGTATATATTTCTAAGAGATGGTGGAACACGGACACCTCTTGGCACTGAGAAGCTCAGTCCCATTGCTTCCCCTGGATTGTGATAAGGATCTTGACCAATGATAATCACCTTCACCTTATCAAATGATGTCAGATTGAAAGCATTAAAGATCATCGAGCTTGGTGGATAGACAGGCTTTCCTGTTGCCTCTGTATTGGAAAGTGTCTCTCTTATGCCAGTTATATAAGGCTTTTCGAATTCATCTTTCAAAATGCGCTTCCACCCTACCTCTATATCATCTCCCATATTCTTAGATCAATCCAATAGTAGTTGACAAGATAGTAAAAGTGATTGCTTCCCAAAGTTGGAAGGACTTTATCAGTTGATTCAACAACTCTTCTAATTCAAGAATTCTTTGAGGTTCTTTATGCCAATCGGTTATATATTCAGCGCCAAAAAAAACAATGGCTTTACCAGTATTTCATCTTTTGAAAGTACTTATAGGGCTCCCGACGTGCCAATGAACTATATAGCCATTGATTCCTCAAAAGCTCTATATAGCAACTAAGAATAGAA
>JBLIDB010000222.1:0-8263 GCA_047634015.1 Saprospiraceae bacterium | reverse complement strand
TTGGAATGCATAGAATATCAACAGATGGGCTGTAGCTGTCCTCATTGTGCTCATCAACAGAAAGCTGATTATCCAAGAAATGTTGCTGCTCCCATACAGTACGGTAGTAGCGTGATAAGTTTGATTGCTCTCAACGGCCTCGTTTTGAAGAAGTGATCGGAAAAGAGAAATTAGCCAGAACGCTTAGCATTCTGGTATCTCAACGATCAACAAAGGGTTTCTTCGCCCAACACTAGAAGAAACAAGGGACTTATACAGAATTCTGGATCCTGCTATATCTGACCAAAGAGCTTATGACTACTATCTGCCACGATTTTATATTGAAGGGAAGAAAAATCAATATGTTATCGCCGCCTAAACCTATATCCGGGATGTCAATCCGTATGATGTAACTGCAATTTGCAATCTTGTTGATTATAGATCAGCAGAAGGAGATCTATCTCATTTTTTTGTCAAATATTGAGCTGATTGAAAGAACGCTAACACTCGATCGTCAGAACCCAAGAGTTCATTTCCTTGCGGCAAAAGGTCACTGTTCTCAAAAGCAAAAAGCTCAAGTATTTCATCATATTACCAAAGCTATTGCAATGGCTCAGTATGAAAAAATGGATACTGCGAAATACATAGCCTTACAAAAGCGTATAAAATATTTACTCTAAGTAAAACCTGCCTAAGATTTATCTCTGTATCGCCAATCTTTGTTTCTTGTGACAATGAAAGCTGTATTCCTAGTTAAAAATGGTAAATCATCTTCCGCATTTGAAATTCACGATTTTACGATTTCTGATCCCGAACCTAATGAAGTCCAGATCAAGGTCCAAGCTTTTGGCCTCAACTTTGCGGATATTATGGCACGCATGGGCCTATATCCGGATGCGCCCAAAAAACCTGGCATATTAGGCTATGATGTAGTCGGAAATATCAGTAAAATAGGAAAAGACGTCCCAGAAGGATTGGAAATTGGTGCTCGTGTGATTGCCCTTACAAGGTTTGGAGGATATGCCCAAGTGGTTAATACAGATTACCGAGCAATTGCACCAATTGGAGCATCTGTCCCTGCAGATATTGCTACAGCGCTGGCTACTCAGGCCGGCACTGCATATTATATGGCCCGAGAGATGGTTAATATCTTTCCTGGTGATCATATCTTAGTTCATGCTGCAGCAGGAGGTGTCGGAAGTATCCTTTGTCAAATGGCCTTAGATAGCGGTGCAACTGTATTTGGAACGGCAAGCTCAACAGAGAAACTCAAATATTTAGCATCTATCGGTGTCCATCACCCCATCAATTATAAAGAGGAAGACTTCTCCAAAAAGATTAAAATCCTTCTTCCAGAAGGGCAAAAAGTTGATGTCATTTTTGATGCTATCGGAGGTAAATCCGTTAGTAAGGGATTTAAGTTATTAGATTCAGGAGGAAGAATGGTGTTGTTTGGTGCAAGTGCGCTGACAAGTGCGAAGTTCATTTGGTCAAAAATAGGAGTCGCTTTAGGCTTTGGGATATACAGTCCTATAGGGTTATTAAATCCTTCCAAATCTCTAATCGGAATAAATATGCTTCGGATAGCAGATGACAAACCGGATGTTATCGGAAGAGTGATTCAAGGTGCCGTTGATTTATTTAATGATGGAATTATAAAACCAGAAGGAGGGGGAATATATTCAATTGATGAGTTAGCGCAAGCTCATGGTGATTTAGAAAATCGAAAGACTAAAGGAAAGCTTGCTATTGAGTGGTAGGAAGGCCATAACCTTGAATTATCATAGAGTCCTATCGGGTCAATCGTATAGAAATCAGAAAAGCGATCCTTGAATTCCACCATCATTGATCTCTTCAAAATACTTGTCTACTATTCGTGGCATCGCTAACTCTGGTAGGTCGCTAATGAGGAACCATTTATAGCCCGCTTTTTCAATAGTAATATCCAAGTTGAAAAATGTAACACTGATATGCTGGTGCGTCAGTTTTTGCTTCCTGCTTGCCGCTCTGTTAAGATTAGATGAAGTGAGATCTTTTCCAAAAAACAAAGAAGCTTCATGCGCTAGTTGTTTTTTAGAAATACTTGGTGATGTCTCGATTAGTGGTGGTTCATAGAGACCTTGCCATACATCTCCTCGAGGTCTCTTTCTTAATAGGGTCTTCTCGCCATCTGAAATTAGAAAGTAATTGAAATGACGAGACTTTATCTTTATTTTTTTTGCTTTTAAAGGAAGGACGTCTACAATCTCATTCTGAAAAGCATAACAAGAATCCTGCATTGGACAAATATGACAATCTGGAGATTGTGGCTTACATTGTAAAGCGCCAAAATCCATTATCGCCTGATTATAAGATCCTGGATGTTCTTTTTCCAGACATTCTTGAGCCAAGATATGAAGTTGGTCTCTTCCTTTAGGTTCGTCTATTGGGTCTTCGATTCCAAAATATCTGCTTAGCACTCTATAAACGTTGCCATCTACAACAGCATGTGGTAAATCGAAAGCAAAACTTGCTATTGCCGATGCCGTATATGGGCCTATCCCCTTGAGAGATAATATGTCAGAATAAGTATTTGGAAACACTCCATTATAATCATTCACGATTGTCTTGGCGGCAGCCTGGAGATTTCTTGCTCTCGAGTAGTAACCCAACCCTTTCCATGCAGAAAGAACTTCATCTTCTTCTGCTTCAGCAAGCTCTTTTACTGTTGGAAACTTTGCTAATATATTTTCGAAATATTTGGCTCCCTGAGCGACTCTTGTCTGTTGCAATATTATCTCAGAGAGCCATATGGCATAAGGATCGCGGGTATCCTTCCAAGGCATAGGGCGATCAATCGCCTTATGCCAACCCAAGAGCTTATTTGTAAATGCAATTTTTTGTTTACTCACCTATCTGAATCTGATATTCAAAGATGATGAAATTTCAATCGAATATCCCTCTTGAAAAACACTCTAAAGTTAATAACCGAGAAGAGCGATCCAGAATTTCTTCAAGATCGCTCAAACTTTCTCATGATATGTGAATTGTCTCTATTAGGCAGACAACTTACTTCTTATCGTTGTGTAATTTCCGTACTGACCTTTTATTTGACTCTTAAGTTCTTTTCGAGCGAAGAAAATTCGACTCTTAACAGTACCCAAAGGCAATTCAAGTTTATCTGCAATCTCTTGGTACTTGAATCCTACATAGTGCATTTGAAATGGCACTCTAATAGATTCTTCCAATTTTTGGATCATGGTGTTGAGCTCATCCATCATAATATTTGTCCCCGCACCATTACTTATTGCATTCTCTGATGAATTCAAGAAATACATATTGTCAGTATTATCCATTATAGTATTCGCTTTGGAGCGCTTTCTATAATTATTGATAAATATATTTTTCATAATCGTAAATAACCAAGCTTTGAGATTCGTACCCGCTTTAAATTTTTCGCGATTAGTTATAGCTCTGAAGGCCGTTTCCTGATACAAATCTTTTGCTTCTTCTGAATCCTTTGTAAGATTATAAGCAAACGAATTAAGAGAGGGAGTGAGGCTGTAAAAACTTGTATTAAAATCTGCTTTTTTCATTGTATCCATGATGCCTGTTTTTGCTTATACAAATATATAAGTTTGTCTAACAAAAAGCAATGGTTTGTTAAACAAAACTGCTAATTAGATATCAAAGGCCATTTAGTTATTTTATATATTGTTGATTATCAGCTATTTGTGTTATTTGATAGTCAAACAAACTTTCAATAATTATTGAAAATTACTTTTGTGCCTTAGACAAAAGATAGATGGATAATAGACCAAATAAGATATTTGGAATCCAAACGCCGAGTAAGGGGGCAAAAGCAAGATTCGTTGCAAAGGTCTCTGAAAACTTGCTAAGGACCACAAACAAAGCCCCCAATCCAACACCCAAAGCCAAATGTAAACCCAAGCCTCCTCTCACTTTACGAGTTCCTATTGCGGCCCCGATGATTGTTAAAATGAGAATAGTAAACGGTGCTGCCGTTCTCTTATACATCTCAATCGTGTAGGTCTTTGTATTTCCCAACCCCTTCGCTCGCTCTCTTACGACAAATTCTTTGAGATCAGGAGTAGTCATGATCTCCATCTGTTTGGCATGCTGAATGAAGTCTCCTGGTATCATCGCAATGGTCGTATCCATTGACTCGCCCTTACCATATCTAATGGTTTCTTGAATCCCATTAAACTCTCGAAGCTCATAGCTTTTTGCTGTCCAAATATCTGGTAATGCCTTAAACTTCATTTCATCAGCCTTAAAAATAGCTGTTAGCTGTCCATCATCATTAAAATGCTCAAGGCGGAATATTCTGATGGAACTATCTCTATTGTAATAAGACTGGGCATAGATCTTATCATTTTCATTCACAAAGAACTGAATATTACTACTGGTTGTCCGCCTCATCGATTTCTTAATATATGAACCTCTGAATTCATTCATATGAAAGGTACTCTTGGGGATTACATAGTTCTCCCCTACCCAGTGCATAACCGCAATAAAAGTTCCTGCTAAAAGCATCGGGCGCAATATGCGTTCGTATTTAATACCTGCGGAAAGCAGCGATATAATCTCAGAGTCTCTAGCCAATCGAGAGGTAAAGAATATTACTGCCAGAAAAGCAAATAAGGGCCAGAGTTCTCCATTTATCCATGGAATAAAGTGTTGGTAATAGTCCACGAGGACTGTCGAAAATGACAACTTATTGGAGATGAACTTGTCCATGTTCTCACTCGAATCCATAACGATCGCTACGATACTTATCAGAATCACAGTAAAGAAAAATGTGATTAGGTACTTCTTAATTATATAGATATCGAGCTTATTCAAAGTGCGCTACTAATTGCTTCATTTTAATATTCCAAGTAAGATACTTCTTGGCATGTGTCATCATCTCTTCGTCTATCAAAGCCCTATCTAAACGATCATACCATTGGATTAGCGTTGTGATTGATAGAATGGATTGATCAGGCTCCTCATAATGAACAAAATTAAGTCCCTTCTCAAAGTCTCTATCAGAGGAACTTAATACAAATGGTATCCCGCGAGCACAGTAAAGTCGGTGTTTCAAAGAGCTATCCAAGACAACACCTTTACGATATAATCCCAATGTTCCTATAGCGATATCCGAATGATCTATAAGGTCTAGTAACTCTTGACCTACTATCGAACCATGAAAAGTAACCTGCTCAACGAGATTTAAGGTTGCTGTTACCCTTTCTAATACGGCGCTTTCAGGTCCATCTCCCACTATATGTAAATGAATCTCTCTCTCAGGGTTGGCTTGTAAATAAACATCCATCCCTTTTATCAATCGGTCCAAGCCATGCCAGAATTGCCACTTCCCTACGGCTATCATATTGAATGTGGTGCTTGTTTTTCGAGAAGGTAATTGATCCGGAATGAGGTGAGTAGAAATACCGTTACCCATAGAAATAGTCTTGATATTGAAGATTGATTCGGCTAATCCAGAATGTGTAATTCGGTCAACATAGTCAGAGAGCTTGCTTCTATAAATCTTGTCAATAAATAATCCCAACTGGCCTTTGACTCCACTCCATTCATCATCGTAAGGATATGTAGGCATATCAAGTATGATACTGCTAGATGGATAGCGTTGCTTTATTCTTTTTATAAAAGCGAATTGTGGCGGAATCATCAGTGTATATCTAATGATGACCAGGTCATATGTCTGGTTTATGGCAGCTGGAATATGTTTCCAAAATCGCCATTTAGTGCTAAAGGCACCCATTAGCTGAGAAGTATCTGTGATCAGCTCTTGATTCTTATAAATTTTAGATCCATCATGAATAATATAATCAACCTCCAATCCGAGGGAGATGAGGCCTTCAACTTGCCCAGCCAACTTCTGAACGACCCCGGAATTCGCTACGATACCTTTGTCCACGCGATATACGATTACTGCAGTCTTCCCCAAATCAAATTCTGTTTAGAGCTCGGAAGATAATCTCAGAGAATTTGCCTGTAGTATGAGTCACTCTATGATATGGGACCATGTTTCCACCGAAAGAGCGAAAGAACTTTTCAAGTTTAAGCATCATACTTCCCTCGAAATCAAAAATTGTCAAACCTTGTTTTTTTGAAAATTGAATCGCTTCCCAGATGGCAAGGGCGACGCCTCCATCTTTATCTTCATCCGATCGACCTGTAATGATCATATAGGCAGAAAAATTATCATAGATCAAGTACAACCCTGCGACAGTCATGGCATTTGATTTAACCAAAAATATCTTTCTCATTTGGTGCTTCTGAAGCACAGTATCAAACTGACTTAACAGTGTTCTTGAATAAGGGATTGTCTGGCCTTGGCGATTATAAGTCGTTTCTATAAGCGTCCAGAGGTCATTTAATTCTTCAGTATCGCTTATTTTATATGCCTTCTCAGCATTTCTAATACGATTCCTTTGTTTGTCAGTTATGGAGCTCCATAACTTCTCTATGTTTTGCTCAAGTTCTATCTGATAGGTATACCGCGTGGTTTGCTTACATCCCTTCCAATAAAGCGGGAGCCAATTAGTCTGATCCGGGGTCCACTGGCTTATCATCAGTAAGTGAGCAGGTAACTGGTCAAATAAATTCGTCAGCACAGCTTTCTGATGTGATATCCATGTAGACTCCTTAGTCATATCCTCAGGTCGATGACAGTAGGGTCCTAAGAATGATGTTAATGGAGGCTGTGTGATATAATGCTGACCATACTTCCTCTTAAGAAAATAGGGCCAAACACCTCTAACTTCTCCTTCATGAATATCCATACTGACATGCCACTGTCCATCCCGACAGACAGCGTCAAGATACCAAGGTTGAAAAAACACCGGCAACCTATGTCGCTGTACATAAGACTCATAGAGGGATATATCTTGGGAAGTAATCACAATAGCGGAAAATTACAGCTTATTCCCGATCTCATGTTAGTTCTCAACGATACCAAGTGGAAAATGAGGTTCCAGAATGCAAATCGCTACGCATGCCTTCAGCGCCCATCTGCTATGATAGTAAAATCTTAGAAGGACAGTATGGATTCAAATATTTTCTCCACAAGTGCTCCATCGCCAATAATAGTGCTATCCCTAAGAAGATAATTGACGATCAAATCTAATTGAATCAGTATACCACCAATCTATAGATAGGGCATACAAAGAAGAATTTTTCAATAGATTTATAAATTAGAATCAAGGGCGGTAGTATCTCTTGTGAATGATTGAGACCCTAATAAAGACCCTTTACCACTTCTCCGCAGGACTCCTCCTCACCTTCATCACCAGCTTCTGATAGCTCCCTGATACATATACATGATTCCACCAGTAGGGAGACAAGTACTTCCACAGCATTTTCTTGCGGAGGCGATAGGTCCGATAATGCTTCATGATACCGAGGTATGAGTTCATACTGCTTTGAAAAGTTTTCTGCTCTTGCTTGGTGGGTTTATGATCTCGTGTGATCACATTTTGCTTTTGGATTGCCTGATAAAAATTACTCTTGGTGCGTTTACCAATGTAAATGCGATTGGGTTTTATAAATGTCCCCAAAAATTGAACTCCCCTAGTGTAATGTTGTAAATATATTTTCTTAGGATGTAGTGTCAAATGAAGCTTATCGGTGAGAAATGTGCTCAATGTCTTACCCCAGATTGAGCAAAAGGCTTCAAATAGTGTTAAAAAGCACTAAATAAGGGAAGTTACCAACATGATTTTGGGCCTTTTGGTTTTTTTTGTTTTGCTCAACTCCAATATACTGGAGTTGTTGTTTTTCAAAATGCCCTTTGTAGTACACAGGGGAGTTGATTGGATGAGATCTATGACAGTACCTTTAGGGCATGTATTTCAAGTTCAGTGGGCGCACCAATCCAAAGACCAAAAGCCATGATAGCTAGTACCGCTTGGTAGAAAGTTATCGTAATGCTGATGGCAGGGTTTGTCATCGAGCTATATTGAATATCGGATTTATTGAAGAGCTGTTGAGTGCAGAGCAACTCAATACTATCGCTCGTACTCTACCGGATATTTATGAGCGCAAAGAAAGTTTGTTTACTCAAAAAGACCCTATCATCAACAAGTGGGTATCCAAGTTATGGTCTCAGATTGTTGCTAGCCAGAAGCTTGACTTGACCTTATACGATAAGGACAGCACAATGATTGCTGCAGATACGATTGAGCATAGTAATGTGCGTGAGATTGGCTCGGAATGGATGTGTTATAATACATGGTAACAATTGGGGATAGATTCATTATTGGAAGAGGAAGGCTTT
>JBLIDB010000221.1:0-8276 GCA_047634015.1 Saprospiraceae bacterium | reverse complement strand
GTTTAAAATAGAAGGTATCAACGTGAATTTTGTCCAGGAAGTAAAAGGCAGTTTGCGTGTTCGGACTTACGAAAGGGGGGTAGAAGATGAGACTTATAGTTGTGGTACAGGTGTGACAGCTGCAGGCCTAGCCTACCTAATAAATAAAAATCAACATAATGGCTCCTACGAGGTAAAAATCAATACAAAAGGAGGCAATCTTTCTGTGAAGGTTGAAAAGGAAAACAATTCTTTTAAAAATATCTGGCTAATTGGTCCAGCCTATCAAGTGTTTGAGGGGCAAATAGATTTGAATTTATAGCCAATTTCCGGTAAGTTCGGTTACTCGCCCTTCCAAATAAGCATGAAATAAAAAGTGTCCTCTGAGACGCTATACTCTCAGAACTTCTTAATTATGATATGTTGTATTATGTACTAATGTATTACCACAAGAAGCACAAGCTATAGCATTTCCAGCGCCCTCCGCACATCCATTAGAACAAGTGTAATGCCATATACCAGCAGTATTTTGAGGCGGCTCGGGAGCTGCATTTGGTTGCGCTGCCGGTTGCGTTCCTTGGGTAATAGCCTGATCATGAAATGCTTGATTATGCGCATATGCCGTTCCACAACCAGGACATGTTCCTTGAGCATCTCCTCCACTTCCTGCACAATTATTGGGGCATGTATAATGCTTAACCCCTGGTGCTAAAACTCCTCCTGGAGGAATTACTGGTGTTGCTTGCTGCGTCGCTTGTTGTTGAACTTGTTCTGGTGTAAGGATAGGATCTGGACGATCCACTGATTTACCTCCGCAAGAAGCTAACAAAAGACAAAAGACTACAAGACTAACGGCAATGGTGATATTATTTTTCATTATTATTTTTTCTTTTGGGTTTAAACTGAACCTGTCTACAAAGAAAGCTAAATCATTGAAATTATATCATTTACATATGCCAATTTCTCCATATGAAGCTCGCTTTCCTAATAAAAATGATTTTTCACAAGAATGAAAAGGCATTTAGAGGTATCCGCAAACTTGAAATAGCCGAAGGAAGAGAAAGAGATTGGTCATGGGTGAACTTCTTTCTCTTCCTTTTGTCGGACTAAAGGTCTTACAAGGCCCAAGCTTTACCGACATCACTCACGGGCATACAGGCTATATATTCACCAGGAATAGGCAAATACTCAAGAGCCTGAGTTGCTCCTAATTCAGAAGTATAATAAGTATATAAGGTCGGTCCTTGTAACACTTTGAAGTAGTTTGGTTTTCCATCCGTATTGTTCAAAGAAAGTAATACCTTTTCTCTATCTACTACACTAAGGCTTTCAAATAACTTGTTGAAATCTTTTTTGCTTTGCTCTTCTACTAACTTCAAACCGACTAAAAATTGATCCTGCTCTTTTTTCTTCATACTTGAAGCTATATTCTCATCCAGATAAGTATGAACTCCAGCTTCAGTAGCACTTGCTGTGTCAGTCTTCGGAAGAAAGGTGTCTACTACCAGTCCTAATAGTTTCAAATCAGCCCCACTAAAGAAATTGCCTGCTGGCAAAGACGCTGTCGAACAGCCACTAATAAATGCCGCTATAGTTCCTGCGGATAGACCACATCCAGATAGGAAAGCCGAATTTTTTATTGCATCTCTTCTTTTCATTGCATCTATTTTAAAGGTTTCCTTTTTTAAGTTCTGATACAGCGAAGTCTGCTGCTCGGGCGGTCAATGCCATGTAAGTAAGCGATGGATTTTGGTTGCCAGCAGAAGTCATACAAGCACCATCTGTCACGAATACATTTTTGGCAGTATGCACTTGATTATGACTGTTAAGAATTGAAGTCTTAGGATCCCGCCCCATTCTAGCGGTACCCATTTCATGGATGCCATTTCCAGGGTTGGATCGATCTTCATATTCTTTAATGTTTTTGAAGCCCGCGGCTTCTAACATTTCAGCGGCTTGGGTCTGCATATCTTTTCTCATATTCAACTCATTCTCCTTCCACTCTACGTCAAGATCTATGGTAGGAAGCCCCCATTTATCAAGGCTATCATAACGCAAAGTCATCTTGTTTTCATGATAAGGACGACATTCACCGAAGGCCATCATATTCATTCCCCATCCTTGAGGTTGTGCGGCAGCAGCCTTTAAATCTTTTCCGACCATGGCCTCTTTAGGAATATGCCAGCCACCTCGAGATGCTCCTCCCTGATATCCATAACCACGAGTAAAATCTTTCATAGTCGTCTTCTTATCCAAGTTTCTAAATCGAGGTATAAATATGCCATTAGGTCTACGACCTTTGTAATACTGATCATCAAAACCATCAATCTCTCCTCTTGCACCAATATGGAAGTGATGATCGATAACATTGTGTCCTAATTCACCAGAGTCATTACCTAATCCATCTGGAAACCGGTCAGACTTAGAATTCATAAGAATAGAAGCGGTTGGAAGAGCACTTGCGCAAACGAAAACAATTTTTGCGTAGAATTCATGAGACTGCATACTTTCTGCATCAATAACTTGAACACCTCTTGCTTTTTGAGTTTCCTTGTCATGAATAACAGAATGCACGATACTATGTGGTCTAATAGTTAGATTCCCAGTCGCTTCTGCGGCAGGAATAGTAGACGCATTCGAACTAAAATATGCACCATATGGGCAACCTCGTCTACAACGGTTTCTATATTGGCAGGTTCCTCTTCCTTTATGGCCGCCAGGCTTCGTAATATGTGCGACTCGACCTATCATTAATAGGCGATCGTCAAAATGTTCGGCCATTTTCTTTCTTGTGTGATCTTCTACACAGTTAAGTGCCATAGGAGGTTGAAAATTCCCATCAGGTGTTTGAGGATGGCCTACATTCTGTCCGCTTATCCCTGCAAACTCCTCTACATAGCTATACCATGGAGCTATGTCTTTATACCTTATGGGCCAATCTACTGCATGTCCTTCTTTAGTATTTGCAGAAAAATCAATGTCACTTAGTCTATAACTTTGCTTTCCCCATAAGAGAGACCTTCCTCCTAAGTGGTAACCTCTGATCCAATCAAATGGCTTCGTCTCGTGATAAGGATGTTCTGTATCTTTTACCCAGAAGTCTTTGGTAAATTGATCTACGGTATAACCTGTGCGTCTTTGTTTAGGATAATCTACCCACTCTTCTTCTGTGAGTTGCCCTCTGTTTGGGACGTCCCACTTCTCAAGGTTAGCCGTAGGGTAATCTCCATGCTTTACGATTCGTCCTCTTTCGAGTAAGAGTACTTTGAGCCCCTTCTCTGTCAATTCTTTAGCCGCCCAACCGCCACTAATGCCGGAACCAACAACGATCGCATCGTAGGTAACTTCGTCTTTTCCTTTTGAATTAAAATACATCTATAGTCTTTACATGGTCTAATTAAACATTGCATATTTCTACTCCTTGTCTTAAGGATGCCATATTATCATCCCTCGAAGGAATAAATTCTTGCGCTACATATCCTTTATATCCGACGTCTACAATCGCTTTCATTATTGCAGGATAATACAATTCTTGAGTCTCATCAATTTCATTTCGCCCTGGCACGCCTCCGGTATGATAGTGTCCTACATATTGATGATTATTTTTAATCGTTCTTATAATATCACCCTCCATGATCTGCATATGATATATATCATAAAGTAATTTGAAATTAGGGCTTCCGACCTTTTCTACAAGATCAGCTCCCCAAGATGTATGATCACACATATAATCCTTATGATCCACCTTGCTATTCAATAATTCCATAACAATCTGAACGTTATATTTTTCGGCCATTTCTACAATCGGTTTTAGGCCTTGTGCACAAATATCCATGCCTAATGCATCCGATACACCATTCCGATTTCCTGAGAAACAAATTATCGAAGGAATTCCTTTGTCCGCTGCTTTAGGAATGATTTCCATGATTTCTTTTTGGATTTGATTGTGGTTGCGACGATCATTCAGGCCTTTTGGTATTCCTAAAGATGATCCATTAGATACGGCGCAAGTAAGACCTCTAAGCAATGCTTTGTCCCAATCATCTGGTCCAAGAAGTTCTACGGACTTGATTCCCATATCTTTGCAATGATCAATCAATTCTTCTATAGGCATTCCACTGTAGCACCATTGACAAACTGAATGATTGATTTCAGAGGCAGATAACTTCATAGATTTTTTTTGCGTCGAAGATGGACCAATAATAGAAGTTGAGTTACTTTTATTACTGCATGCAGCTAACATTGTTCCTGCGGTAAGCGCAGTCATAGCTTCAATAACTTTACGTCTCTTCATAGTTATAGAATAAGCAGTCTAAGATATATTTTTTTATGTATATACTGTGCTTTATTTGGGGATCCTGTCTATAGCTAAAATTAAATTTTAAAAAGAGCTGCTATTTGCGTTAATATAACAATAATTAACCCTCTGCGGTACATTTTTATATCCTGGAATACATCATTAAAATTCTGAAAATGGCACCATTTTACATATTATAAAAAGTTAATATGTGTATGCATACATATATATATCTTTAATATGTATATTGCGAACTAATTGACCTAATGAAGACTCTTTATTGGAAAGAAGAGTCCCGATATGGGCGATTATAAAGTATTGAAAACGTAAAGGTTAGTAACGAGGATCATGATGAAAACAAATTTCCTAATGGTACTATGTATTGTACTATTATCTCCATTTTTTGCAATTGCCTTAGATATGCACGACCCTGCGGCATGTGAAGCTGCAACCACTATTTTGTGCGGGACAGAATTGAATGATCAGTCTAATGTAGGATATCCTAATAAGTTGGATAATTATGCTTGTACGGGTGAAGGTTTTGCTTCGGACTATAGAGGAGGTGAGCGAATATATCGTCTTAGAGTCAATACTAAGGAAATATACAATTTCACTTTAGATGATGTAGTCGATCCGGAGCTCAACTATGATATATTTTTAATGGAAGCCTCTTGTGAAGCAGGAAGATGTATCGCTTCCAGTACTAATAGTCTTAATAAATCAGACCATATAAATATTACGCTCGATCCGGGAGTCTATTATCTTATTGTAGATACGTGGAAAGATGAATTTGGAACATTTGACCTTAAGGTCACCTGTAGTCCAATCGTAGAATCAGTATATTGTAGTGCTGCATCAATTATAAATTGTGGAGAATCTATACTTGGATCTACATCTTTCGATGATAATGACTTTAATAGTGACATTTATAATTGCTATCAAGGGAATGCTTCATATGATGGTGCTGATGATATTTATATATTTAATAAGGAGCATTCTTCAGACCATATTCAGATTCAATTACTTACAGACGATGACAATCTGGATATAATTCTTGTGAACTATTGCGGAAGCAATGGCTTCTCATGTGTATTAACGGGTAGTGATGTAGCCGGGGGGAAGATTATTGATGAAGGCGATTATGGACTAATAACGGGAACCTATTATGTTATAGTAGATGGTGTATCTGCTAGCGATCATGGGGCTTACGAACTTATATTGAATTGTGGAGGAGGAGATGAGGAATCTGAATTACTTGAATGCAATGCCGCAAGATTAGGGGAATCTCTATCTACTGGAACTATCAACAAATCAGCTTATTCCTGTGGGACAAGAAGTGGTAGTTATAGATATAGTCTATTTGCTCCGGAGAATAGTTATTATTTTGACGTTCCTGTCACTGGAGATTATGCACTTAGGGTTAAGGATATAGATGATGTAGGATTGGAGATATTCTTATATTATGGTACAGAGTCAAGTACTTCATGTTTGACAGCTGGGAAACGAGAAAATGGATATTTGACCATTAGTGGCCGCTTGTCAAGTGGTCGTTATATCCTAGTTGTTGATGGTAAAAGCATCGGAAGTTATGATATGGAATTATTCGGATGTCCTTGTGCTACTGATGGTGAAATAACTTGTGACGATTCTATCTCTGATAGTAATAGAGGAGGAGGGAATGATATTAATGGGATATCAGGAGAATGCTCTACTCATGCCATTTGGACTAAATCGCAAGATAAAGTTTATGGATTTACAGCTCCAGTATCTCAGTTCTACACTTTTAGATTAACTGATATGGATAAGGATTTAGATTTATTCCTTATGAGAGATTGTACAGATCCGACAAGTTGTCTTGGCCTTTCTACAAAAACTAATAGCGACGAAAGTATTCGAATATATCTTGGAGAAGGGGAGCGTATTTATGCACTTGTAGATGGTAACGCTTCATTAGTATATTCTGACTATACTGTTTCTGTCTCATGTGATGAGGATAGTGACGGAGATGGCATTTCTGACGAGGAAGATAACTGCCCATTATTAGTAAATGCAGACCAATTGGATACCGATGAAGATGGCGAAGGTAACATCTGTGATGACGATGATGATGGTGACAATGTCCTTGATGATGCAGATTGTGCGCCCTTAGACAATACGATTAGTACACAATCAGGAGATATATGCGATGACGGCAATGACACGACTATAAATGATACTGTAAATAATGATTGTAATTGTGTCGGTCTACTGGATTCTGATTCAGATGGCGTAATTGATGCTATTGATCAATGTCCTAATACACCAAGTGGTTCAGTGGTCAATGGATCTGGATGTTCTGATGTGGACGGAGATGGATTCTTTCCAGGCGCTGTGGGGGACCTAAATGATCCCAATGATGCTGACCCATGTGTTCCGGACAATAGTTCTATAGACTGTCAAGTGGTTGTAAATCCAATTCAGATATCTGTAGAAAACGGAAGTGGAGTCTTAGGAGATACTGTTTGCGTAGATATAGTAGCCACTGATTTTATTAATGTTGCTTCTTCGTCATTCTCAATTAGTATAGATAATGACCTTGCTAAAATCCTAAGTATTACCAATGTTGGATTATCGGGAGGGACTTTCACAGGGAGTGTGAGTCATCTTGGTGGAACTGGAAGTGGTAATGTAATTACAGGAAGTGGATCAGGAAGTAAAGGATTTGTAGCTTGGTCTGCAAATCCTGGCCAATCATTGACATTAGGTACTATAGCCAAACTTGTAGAAGTTTGCGTTGAGATCGTAACAGACAATTTTGATAAGGCTACTTTGTCAATCGATAGCTGTATCAAGGATGTAGAGTTCTTTGATATTCAAGCAGATGCATATCCATTCATTATAGGAAATGGTATGATTACTAGAGATGATACGCCTACGTCAATGTTGAATATTTCAGGAACAGTTAGAAATACTGCTGCGGCAGCAGTCGCAGGAGTAGATGTGGGGCTCTCTGGAAGCATGGAGGAAGATATGATCACTGCGTCTGATGGGCTATATTCTTTCCACGCACCTTCACAGGGAGATTATATAATCTCACCTAAGATGTTACAAGTGGAAATGGAAGATGTTTCATTAATGGATGTACTTCTATTTAGGAAGCATTTTATTTATAAAGAGTCATTCTCACATCCTTATCAATACCTCGCTGCAGATATTGACGGAAATGGGAAATTGACCATTCGAGATGAGTTGCTTTTGAAAAACATGATTCTTGGAGTTGATGGTGCTAAATATCCATACTTCATTTTCTTAAAAGCAGATCATAGCTTTGGAAGCATAGATGCCTTCACTATGGAAGGAAAGGTGTTTAACTATCCATCTACGGCAGCGGTAGAGAAGTTAGAGGACAATATGGAGCAGGATTTTGTTGCCATTCGCATGGGAGATTTAGATGCTGATCTTTCACTTGCTACGGTAAGAGATAAATCAAACCAGACTTTACAGCTGGAAGATAGGTTTATTACGACCGGGGAAAGCTCGAAAGTAGATTTCAATGCACCAAGGGATATGGATATGGCTGGTATGATATTAGTACTTGATATTGATGCTTCTCTTGTTGAATTGAGTAGTGTTTCTTCAAGTCTGAAAGGTGTAAAATTGGATTATAATATTGCGCCTAGTGGGAGTCTTATTATCTCAATAATCAGTGATGGATTGAGCATGGTTATAAAGAAAGGACAACCTCTGGTAAGCATGAATGTTGATGCTAAGAAGAATTTGTTACTCTCTCAAGCGATTAAAATATCGAGCGATCACATGCCATCGGAGATTGCAGATCAACGGTTGAATATGAGTGCCTTGCAATTGGAATTCAACTCTGGGGGAAGTGGTATGTCTCAAGTTTCAGTTTATCCGAACCCTACAAATCAAATTGCTACGATTGAAGTGCTTAGTAAGATTGTCCATGGAGATGGCTTGCTCAAAGTCTATGATGTATCAGGTAGACAACTAATGTCTCAAG
>JBLIDB010000220.1:0-8307 GCA_047634015.1 Saprospiraceae bacterium | reverse complement strand
AAACCAAAAATAGAATGAAATTTTCGCCGAGCAGCCTACTTGCTTTTGGCCATGGCCAAAAGCAAGTAGGCTGCTCCTATTCTTATGACAACAGCAAGCTGTTGCATTTGTTAGTTGAATTCAAGTTATAAGATAAAATAGTTTAGTTTTAATCTAACGAATGGAAGGTTACTGAACTTTCTATTCCCTTCGTCACTAACCATGATGAATAATGACCTCCTCGTTTGTTGAGGAAGTATCTTTTCTTTCCCCCGGAAGAATATGCGAAGTGCGTAAATCGTGCTGAGCAAATTATATTGGAATGTCTATCTCTAATCGGTATAGATGATTTGATTGTATTCTGAAGGACGCTGGATGAAGGGATTTACATTTTATAAACAATTAGACTCCATGGACTGTGGTCCTACGTGCTTACGTATGGTTTCCAAGCACTACGGAAAGTCTTATAGTTTGCCCTTCCTTCGAGAGAAATGTTATATCGATAGAGCGGGAGTAAGTCTCAAGGGGATCAGTGAAGCTGCGGAATTGATAGGATTTAGAACCTTAGCAGTTAACATTCCTTTGACAGGAAAGAAAGATGCGCCTTCACTTTCTACTGCACCGTTGCCCGTTATTCTACATTGGAATCAGAATCATTTTGTCGCTTTATATAAGCTTAGCGAGAAGTATGCTTGGATTGCAGACCCAGCAGATGGGAAGCATAAGGTTCCTATCTCTTTATTACAGAAGGCATGGTTTAGTAGTGGAGAGCAAGGCATAGCGCTTCTTTTAGAAACCACTCCAGAATTCTACCAAGTATGGAGATGAGGGATCTCGCAAGGGATTTAATTTCTTGTTTCAATATCTCAAGCCACATCGAAAATTAATGTGGCAGTTGATATTAGGATTGCTTTTAGGAACGGTCTTTCAACTTATTTTTCCATTTCTCACACAGAGTTTGGTAGATATCGGAATAGATACGCGTGATCTTAATTTTATATATCTGATTCTGGCAGGCCCGCTAATGCTTTTTCTTGGGCAGATTGTTACGCAGTTTATTCAGAGTTGGATCTTACTACACATAAGTGTCAGGATTAATGTGAATCTCATAGCGGACTTTCTCATTAAGTTAATGCGACTTCCATTGGGATTTTTCGATAGTAAGAATACCGGTGATCTATTACAACGTATAGGAGATCATAAAAGGGTCGAATCATTCTTGACGCAATCTATGCTCTCCGTGCTCTTGTATGTTTTGAATCTCGTTGTTTTCGGTATTGTACTAGGAATATACTCGCGTACTATTTTCTTAGTCTTTCTTACTTCCTCAGGTTTCTATGTAGCCTAGATTGTGATTTTTCTAAAGAAGCGAAAAGAGATAGACTATCGTGCCTTTCAACAACTGTCCGACAATCAAGACTCACTAATTGAGATCATTCAAGGGATGCCAGAGATCAAATTGCAAGGAAGTGAATTAAAACGTAGATGGAAGTGGGCCAATATACAAGCGAAGCTATTTCGTACGCAGATTAGCTCTCTTAAGATCAGTCAATATCAAGATGCTGGCGCAAGCGGCATTACGCAACTCAAGGATATCTTCATCACTTTCTTGGCAGCGTCAGCTGTATTAGAAGGCACGCTGACACTTGGAGCAATGCTCGCTATCCAATACATTATAGGCCAGTTGAATGCGCCTCTTCGGCAATTGGTAGGATTTATTCGCTCCGCTCAGGACGCAAGTATAAGTTTAGAACGCCTTAGTGAGATTCATAACAGTCCTAATGAAGAAAATCTGGAAGATCAGAAAATCAACATCATTCCTCAAGGAAATATTCAGTTATCAAACGTCAATTTTAAGTACACACCCATATCAGAAGAGGTGCTTACAGATATAAATATTACGATTCCAAGTGGCAAGACAACTGCGATAGTAGGAACCAGTGGCAGTGGTAAAACGACGTTGATCAAACTCCTACTTGGATTTTATCAACCCACGAAAGGTAAAATAACAATAGGACATACGCCTCTCAACACCATATATCAAAAAGTATGGAGACAACAATGTGGGGTCGTCATGCAGGAAGGGTTTATATTTTCTGATACGATAGCGAAGAATATTGCGGAAAGTGATGATACCGTAAACTTTGCAAAAGTAATTACCGCAGCCACCCAAGCCAATATTATGGATTTTATAGAATCGCTCCCTTTGGGTTTTAATACCATGATAGGAGCTCCAGGGAATGGCGTCAGTCAAGGTCAGAAACAAAGATTGTTAATCGCCAGAGCCATCTACAAGAATCCAGATTTCTTGTTTTTTGACGAGGCGACCAACTCTCTGGATGCTAATAATGAAAGAGTCATCATGAACAATCTTCAACAATTCCTTCAAGGAAAAACAGCAGTCGTCGTAGCGCATAGATTATCTACGGTCAAAAATACGGATCAGATTATAGTATTAGAAAACGGTCGTGTGGTAGAAACTGGAACTCATAAAGAATTAGTAAAAATGAAAAATAATTATTACACCCTTGTTAAGAATCAATTAGAATTGGGGAGTTAGAAATTCACGGCCACAAATGATAAAAATTCACCCTTAAAATGGTGAGAGAAACCGTAATATAAAGAAGCGTTGGGAAGATCGAAATCGAGGGCCGCGGGCTGAAGGGCAAGTGGGTGGCTTTATTTCGACGAGAATTTTTTGTTTCGCTTTTTCTTCAATTGGAAAAAATGAAAGAATAATCAATAAACAAATAAATCAGAGAAATGAAAAAAGGAATATACAGAACAAAACCTCTAAAATGAAAAACACAAGCTCACATCTTAAAAACCCTCCCCAGCCCGCCCTTGGAATGGAGGGAGAAACCGTAATACAAAGAAGCGTTGGGAAGGTCGAAATCGAGGGCCGCGGGCTGAAGGGCAAGTGGGCGGCATTATTTCGACGAGAATTTTTTGTTTCGTTTTTTCTTCGATTGGAAAAAATGAAAGAATAATCAATTGGTAAGCTAAACAGAGAAATGAAAAAAAATTTGACAAAACAAAATCTCTAAAATGAAAAACACATCCTCACATGCTACGGAGGGAGAAGCCGTAATGCAAAGAAGCGTTGGGAAGGTCGAAATTGAGGGCCGCGGGCATGAACGAAATGTAGTCGTTAGACCAGATGTCTGGGAGACATCTGGTGAAGTGAGCCGAGCCAGCGGACGGGAAGCTAAAGTAGGTGGTTTGATTTCCACGAGAATTTTTTGCCTGCCTGTCGGAAGGCAGGTTTCGTTTTTTCTTCGATTGGAAAAAATGAAAGAATAATTATATTTATGGCAACAAAAAAATCCCTAATCCTCCAAGCGATCGCCCAAAAGAAGAACCCTTCTGAGGCACATAGCTTATTATGGAAGTATCTGAAAAAGAAGCGTTTCCATGGGTTAAAGTGGTTGGAATATCAGGTGGCACCATCTTCCCTACTGAATAAGCATGAGAATGAGGAAGCAGGTTCTATCGTTGACTTTTATTGTTCAAGATTAAAATGGTCAATTACCATATCAGAATCCGTACCCGCTCATGCAAATGAAACGATCGTTTCAGCGCATTCCATTATTAAGGATGCCAAATCTGTACAGGCGAATATCGAAGTAGAATATCAAAATAGAGTTGGGCCAAAAGAAACGAAGGAAGGTGTGATGTCAATAGTAACACCACAATTGGCACAAGGAGGATTCCGTATGATAGAAGGTGAAATAGTGCCGATTGCTAATACAACAATAATTCAGTCAACACCTGAAAGCAATCCTCTTATGACTTCAGTACCACCAGGCGATGATCTCTATGCCAGTAGAGAAGAATTGAATGACCTAATCGGCAATGCCCCTGGATGGTTATTGCGCAGTGGTATTATACTGATTGCCTTAGTGACTTCAATTGTTCTTGCTATGAGCTATTTTATTAGCTATCCAGATAAGATATTAGCTACGGGTATTGTTACTACAGATCGCCCTCCAATACAGTTGGTCGCACACAGAACTGGAATCATAGATGATATCCTCATTCCTACTTCTAGTATCGTAGAGAAAGGGACGCCTCTTATTTATCTGGATAATACGGCTAATGAAAACCACATCAATCAACTACTACAATGGATAGAAGACTACCAAAAAGTAGATAATGGTATTCCTCCTCCCAGTAATCTATCTCTCGGCCCACTTCAACCGCTACATGGACAATTAGCCCTTGTATATAGTGAGTACCATGAAGTTCTACAACAGCGAGGTACCCAGAATCAGATTGCCACGATCTCTGGTGAAATGAATAATATCTCAAGACTGAATCAATCCATAGGCCAAGAAGCAAGATTATATGCTGCTGAAGAAGACCTGGCCGAAATGGAATTGAATCGTGCGAAACTAATGTACAATGAAGGACTCATCGCCAAACAAGAACTGGAATTAGCAGAAGCTAAATACAATCAATTCCTTCGTCAACTGGAATCCATAGATAAGAGTCAAATCCAAAATGCCATTCGCCAAGACCAGTTACAACTGGACACCAAAAAACTTGTAGAAGATCGCAATACCACCTTACAACAATATAGATTCAGAATACAAGAACTCATCACAAGTCTAAAAGGAACCTATGGACAATGGCTAAAAGACAATTATATATATGCCAATATCGGAGGGGTCATTGATTATAGCATGGATGTGACGAATCACTACACTGTACAAGCGACACAAGCGCTAGGACATATCATCCCTCAAGACACCAAGAATCAAAAATACGTAAAGGCTATAGTCCCAGCAATTGGTATCGCTAAACTGGATAGTACAAGTAAAGCCATCATCAAACTGGATGCCTACCCTTATAAAGAATATGGTGTCTTAGAAGCGAGCATAGACTACATGTCAGTCATACCCTTTCGTAATAATGAAGGCGTGCCCATGTATCAAGTCAAAATACCATTATATGATACCCTACGAACCACCTATAATCAAGTATTAGCGTATCGACCAGATATGACAACTACTGTTGAGCTCATCTCAGAGGACAAAAGTATCCTCTCGCGTGTATTTGATCAATTTCTGGATCTAATTCATAATAAATGAAGCCTTCACATTTCTATATGACTCAATCATTGTAAATCCTAAATTTCCCACACTATGACATTAATAGAAAAAAAACGACAGATAGAACGACTTGATTCTTTAATCAGAAGAAAGGCAACAGGAAGTCCTAAAGTTCTTGCATCAAAGTTCAACACTTCCGAAAGAAACATATATCGCTTGATAGATGAGATGAAATCTCTCGGTTGTCCTGTAGCTTATTGTCGAACAGCTCAATCTTATAAATATGTAAGCAATATCGATATGCGAATCTCTCTCGAAGTAAGAGATCAAGACCAACTCGCTATCCAAGGCGGAAAAGGTTTTTCTTACTATTTTTCTTCACTGCCAGATTCTGGCAGTGAAGAGTCTCATATTAGTGGTATCGATGGCCATTGACAGGGAAACTCCTCACCCCGATTTTGAAGAGAGGAGAACAAATAAAATATTGATATGTTAAAGTTTGACGAATTTAAAAAATTAGATAGGTTGCAGATACTCAACATGCGTTATATATGTGGAGGAGGTACAGCTACCGAAGATCCAGATGGTGATGATTATGCGCACAGCGGTGCTGGTGTTAATACAGATGATGTAGTTAGCAGTGGTCATGTCACAAGAGGTGGTACTGCATCAGCAGATCCTATCGAATAAGGGCTGATGTCGTCGCAGTGAGAAGTAGTATTACAAAAAGTGCGACTACAGAAAGAAGATTCTATTGAAACGCGATGTACTTCAATAGTAGGATAGTTTGGTGATAGCTACATTCAGTACTCTATCACCAAATTTTTAAACCAATTAAAATGAGATGTTATATATCAGTCCTAATAATATCGTTTATTATAACTGCGGTTACAGCGCAAAATGTGATTGTATATGGCCCTGATAATCCTACAGCAAAAGTCCTTCATGATCGGTCTTTATATTATGGCTACCATAAAAATTCTGATAATCAAAAATTATATCCAGTAAAGGGGTCATATTCACCAACTCATTATTCCTATTCAAAAATGGGATCAGGTAAATGTAATTACGTTTACATACCAACAGACGGAGCTTTATTACCTGGTCATCAGTATCATTTAAATCTTACCGTAAAAGTTTCAGAAGCTTATAGTCAGTTACCCTATTATCAGACTCACTTTGGTGTTGCATTAACCTCAGACTTATTGGATGATAATGATTTTGTTGGCCTTTGGCGCCAACATTTTATCCCTCTTGGGCTAATAGTCTATGATGAGAATGTAACTTTGGATTTTGATTTCAGGCCATTATGTGTATCGGAGTATTTTGTTTTAGGGGTATTTCAAGGGAATGATATGGATGATAAGGACTGTTATCTCTGCCAATATGGATTTGAATTATTTTCTCTTACTGTTGAGGAGTCTATGGATACATTGGCGGATTTCGTATATATGTGTGATGCCTTTGAAGAGGAAGCGTCATTTAATCGAAAGAATTTAGATAGTTTATCGATTTATTTTGAGAGTGGTTCAGCTGATATTCGCGAGGAATTTAATGATCTACTCGATTCCGTACCTCATATGCTGAATACCGTTCAAGATTTAATCATCCTTTCTGCCTACACTGATAAAATGGGTAGTGACAATGAGGATCTTGGTTCAAAGCGAAATGCAACTGTTTATAAAGCATTAATAAATATCGGGATAGATTCTAATAGGATTATCAAGGTGAATTATGGAGAGACAAAGGCATCTAAATTTATATCTCAGTTGGATCGTAAAGTCACAATAGAAAGAAGTTGGGGTAAACTCTTTCAAAAATATTATACTGAGGCTTTAGAATATGCTGAGAAAGAAGATTTTAGACTAGCCAACAGTGCTATTCGGTCATGGCTTCAAAAAGTACCTCCTGATAAGGCTATTTATGCTCTTTTTGATTGTTGGGGAGAAGGCAGAAAAGCAAGCCTATTTAAAAAAGATTTAACTGATAAAATTCAATCTAAATTTTATAAAGGAAAAGACTTAAAATTCACTCTTGATTCTATGTATTGTGAAGACCAAAAGGGTAGGGCACTGAAGCTCTATTTGAATATGAATCGCATGCCAGGCTATAGAGTTACATGTGAGTATGAAATGGATTCTCTTCGTGACATGCGTCATCAATTGATTGCGGATCAGATTTATTTAGAATTCGGATTCCCCACTGTAGAAGATGTGGGCAATCATGCGAATCAGGCATTGCCTTACGTTGTATTACATAGTAGCGATACAATTTTTCAGAAGCGATTTTTACCCCTTCTTAAGGCCGCTTGTGAGGACCAATTCATTAGTTGGGACTACTCTGCTAAGCTTTACGACAAGATCAGTCTCAAACAGTATGGCTATCAACGATGTGGTACTCAGTGGAAACTCAATAATGATCGCCAACTCACTGAACGTCATCCATTCGAAGATAATAAGAAAGTTAAGGAGTATCGTAAGCAAGTAGGTTTGGCCCCATTATCTGATTATTAGTTTTTTATGATTTGGGATTTGAGTTGCCCTGTGACTTCATTGAAGGAAGTGGCAGTGCGGAGATAAACGCTGTTAAGCTCGCCATGTATGGAGAAATAAAAAATTGTCCTTCTATGTCTGAGTCATATGGCAACATTAAGGACACTTCCTTAGCAGAAGCTATTGAAAAACCTGGCTTCAAGAAATACTGGAATATTAATAAGGATCAGATCGCAGTCTGTAAGGATTGTGAGTTTAGATATATATGCACTGACTGTCGAGCATATACCGACGATCCTTACGACCTTTCTGGCGAAGAAGGAACAAATCATAGTAAGCCCCTTAAATGCGGATATGACCCCTATACAGGCGAGTGGTCTGAATGGTCTAAGAATCCTATTAAGAAGAAGGTGTTTCATAAATATGAGAATAACTTAATATGAAGTATGCCTTGATTACATTAATATATATTCTAATAGGTTATAACTCAACAGGATACTATCAACAAATTGAAGAATGCCGGTTGGTATTCAAGTTGGATAAAAAAATATTCTTTGAAAATATGGCTAATGGAGGTGAACCCATTCATCTTAGGGCTGACTATAATTGTTTGCTTGGATTAAAAATTCCAAAATTCACTTTAAATACTATTCAGAACCTGGATTCAACTAATAAATGCAACGTGCACTTGATTGTCCAATATTTTCGCAAAAACTTCATTGGGTGTTTTGTACCCAAACCTCTTTCTTGGTCGGTTATTTAATTTGTTTTGAACTTCAATA
>JBLIDB010000219.1:0-8325 GCA_047634015.1 Saprospiraceae bacterium | reverse complement strand
ACTCAACACGGCAAAGAGAGCTTCCTAACACGCCAAAATCCGTATTACCATGAAGTAACACGATTAATCCACTACATAGCATATGATGCAATACTATTTGACCGCTGCGTACATCTACTAATTATTTATTGCAGAACGGAAAACAAGTCTGAAAGGACCAACTCAATCAGAGACCTACTTAAGTCATTATTTCATATTCAACTCTCCAATACACATGCTTTTCCTAAGCAAAAATTTCAATGGGTTCAGAAGCTCATAAAATCTAATGTCAAGGAAGATGTAGAAATAGGAATGAATCTTCTAAATGCCATTTTTAAAACAGAACGTTTGGGTATTTGGACTGGTTTTATAAAAAATTCACAACCAAGAGACTATGGATACTACCCCAAAAATATAAATGAGTACTTAGATTGGAACAATGCAGCAATAGATTTAGTAGTCGATATAGTAGATTATCACCCAAAACTTAAAGATCAGGCAATTCATGAATATTCAAAATCTTTTAGGAAATTATGGAGAGTACCTGATCTAAGATCTCGTTTAGAATCAACTGCGATTTATTTAAACACCCAATCTAAATTGTTTGAATTATGTAAAGCTGCAAATCAAATTTTAAGGTATGAGAAAGAAAGGCTGGATCCTTCGGCAATTGATAGGGCTTCAATTTTAGCTAAGAATCTTGCTCCTGTGAAGTTAATTGATAGGGCAAGGGTTTATGCTGCAAATAGAACAAGTGATTCTATGGTTCTAATTGACCCCTCAAATAAATTAGGAACTCCTTCGGATTATAAAGAAGTCGAGAAGTTTGTTCTTAATATAGGGAAAGAATTAGGTGACGACCTGTTAGTATTGGACGAGACACTGCAAGATATACTACTGGGAGCTAGCCACCAAACCAGGGCCTTAGGCGCCGGTGTTGCTTTAGGATCAATACAACTTTTGGATACATGGGAAATAATAGAAAAGAAAACAATAGAATGCGATCGGGTTGAAGTAGATTTAAATTTTTCCATTGGTTTCCTAAATAAATGCTACAGCATAGATAAAAATTGTGCTCATGTTATTCTGGATTCTATCATAGCATCTGAATTGCTTAATCAAAGGTTTTTTGTTTATCAGGGATCAATTCCAATTGATCAATCTTCATTTAGCCGAATAATTAGGGCATTAGAACAAAAAGTGGGTTCTCCGGACCAATACAGGGCTTTGATGCATGTATTGTGTCATCATGAGGTTGATGAAAATCATTGTGCAAGCATTTTAGAATTGATGTGCGACAATGAAAAGGGGCTTATAGCTTCTGTAGAAATACTCTCTTTTAAACTATCAATTATGGGTGATCACCAAATAACTCCAGGTGATTCTCTCAAAGATATAGGAATTGTAATTCTTCAAAAATTTCCATATACAACAAAGCCTATTCGAGATTATGACAGAGAATTGTCTCGCATCTATTCATCTTGTCTGGATGATATTAATTCTTACAATTTGACTAAATATATTTCGCAGACGATATTAGAATTATCACAGACTATATGGGCACCTATTTCAGACTTTAAAAACTTAATTAATGCATTTGCTATGAAACAACCATTTGCAGTTTTGGATGGGTTTATTGGGAATGATAGATTTAATATAGGGGACCTACAATATATATTACATGATGATTCTATAAATGAAGACAGTAAAAAGCTAAGATGGTCAGTTTTAAAAAAGATTCCCGATTACTCGTTGTTAGAATGGTGTAATGAAAACATTTCAGAAAGATGTCTAATTCTTGCTAAAGCAATCGTACCCTACATTTATGATTTGCAAAAAGAGCACTTTATTTGGTCCAATGTCGGAATGGAGTTAATCCGCATGTGGGAGCATCCTTTGGAAATCTTAGATCTATATTATGCGGGTTTTAATTATCATTCCTGGAGTGGAAATTTGTCAAGAATTCTTGAAGACCGTCTACCGCTTCTCGAAAGCCTTAAGGTTCATCCTAATGATATAATTAAAGAATGGACAATCCCTAAAATCTTCGAGTTCAAAGAAGTTATCGAGCAACATAAAATATCTGAAAAAGAAAACAACACAGGACTTTATGGTGAAGGTTCTTTTGAGTAACTCTCTTCCTATGAGCCAGGAACGCCATTCTTAACGATTTCTGGAGAAAATCGATATGAGAGAATCAAGCCTAAAAAAGGAAAAAAGAGAAGCCAACCGTCACTATTTCGTCACTTTAATAAACAAAAAAAGGCTACAAACATCGGTATACCGTTATTTGTAGCCTTATAAAATGTACCCGGAGCGGGAATCGAACCCGCACGGCCGCGAAGCCACAGGATTTTAAGTCCGGCGTGTCTACCAGTTCCACCACCCGGGCAGGATGGTGTTAAACAAAAAAATGTGAGTAAGAAATCCCACCCACATTTATTATCAGAGCGAAAGACGAGATTCGAACTCGCGACCCCGACCTTGGCAAGGTCGTGCTCTACCAGCTGAGCTACTTTCGCATGGTATTCCTCACTCTTTTGTGAAGCGGACGCAAATATACTACTATTCACTTTTAATGGCCAAAGGTTCGTGCCGAATTGTTCAATAATCAATTGAATTTTCATGCTCAACTCCCTTATATTGGGCTCCCATGAGGGTACTTTTACTTCTTTTTCTCCTATTCCTAATCGCTTGTGGCCAACAAGAAGTCTCGATTTCAGGTAAACCAGATCAAAAACTCACGTCAGATGACGTGCTCGAAACAATAGCAGCCGCATATGTTTTTGGGTATCCACTAATAATGATGGATCTTACTAAGAAAGTAAGTACAAACACTGTCAAGACCCATCCCACACGTCCTCGAGCCCCAATCAATCAGCTTTCTCACTTCCGCTCTTTCCCTGATCCAACATTGAGAGCCGTGGTGAAACCCAATGTTGATACTTACTACAGTATTGCGTGGTTAGACTTAGCAGAAGAGCCAATGATCCTCAAGATGCCGGCTACTGATAGATATTATCTGATGCAGTTTTTAGACGGGTATACCAATGTGTTTGCCAGCATAGGGACGCGAACAACAGGAACAGATGCATCGGAATTTGCTATTGTTGGTCCTGATTGGGAGGGTCAATTGTCTGAAGATTTAAAGATCTACCAATCCTCTACAAATATGGTGTGGATGCTCGGTCGCATTCAGACGAACAACCTCAAAGATGGCGAAACCGTAGTACGGCCGATTCAAGATAGTATGAGTGTTTATCCATTGTCAGCAAGAGGAACCGTGTTTTCCGCTCCTGATGGTACATATGTTGAAAAATGGGAAGGCGCTACTCCAATCAATATAATGGAGGACTTGAGTATTGAAGAAGCATTGAATAGAATCACAACACTCATGGTGGATAATCCTGCGAGTATCCGTGATAGCACTATTGTAAATAAAATGGCTCGGATTGGACTAGAAGTTGGGAAGGTCCCTCAGTTGGAATTCGATAATTTTATCCTCAAGCAAAAGTTAAAGGCGATTCCAAGTACAGTGGGAACGAAATTTCGAGAAAGAAGGGCTACGCCTGATAAGGATCGAATGGTCAACAATTGGATGATGGTTACCTCAGGAATTGGGACTTATGATACGGAGTATAAAATAAGGGCCTACATCTCGTTTATGGCATTAGGTGCAAACCTTCCTGAAGACGCAGTATATCCCAATACAACAGTAGACATCAATAACAATCCACTCGATGGTTCCAAATCTTATGTTATACATATGGATGCTGAGAAATTACCTCCCGTTAAGGCATTTTGGTCCTTGACTGCTTATAATGAAGAGGAGTTTCTTATAGAAAATGAAATCAATCGATACGCTGTAGGTAGCCAAAAAGATCTCGTCTTTAATGAGGACGGATCACTGGACATTCATATCCAAGCTGAGAGACCCACTGAAGAACATTTTCACAATTGGTTGCCTACCGTCCAAGAAGGACCTTTTAGCTTGACCTTGCGTTTGTATTGGCCGGGTACTTCCATTCTTAATGGTGAATGGTCGCCTCCTTCGGTTATTCCTGTAGAGGGATAATAATGGGCCCAATCCAGAAAATCCAAAAAGCTTCTTTAGACGATATTTTCGTTTTCCTCAACTAACTGATAAGGCATCTCTGAATTTGAAAAAACCAACAGTTTCCACCAAAAAAACTCATTTTATGAAAATATTCAGTTTCAAGAATGAGCTCAATAACCTATCGAGATTTAGAAAATCATAATATTCGAAAATCAAATGCAAGAAATAGGCTCATTTAGCATCACCCTATCCCACTTCCTCCTAACAGAATATAAATAAACAATGTAATCACCACTAAAACAATACTGACAGTTCGAGTATGTTTCCAAGGCACTAAGGCAACTGCACCCACATCTGTCATTACAAAGTGCTCCTTTACAGGATAATATATTGATACCAAATGCATTACGACAAGATTTAGCACAAATTCTATTCCCCAAATATGTACAAAATGTATATCTGCTCTTACTACAAAATTGACGATAATATAGAACAAGAGTCCAAAAACAAGTCCTGCCTTTGCTCCAATTGCGGATACTTTAGGGAATAGAAATCCCGCTAATATCACCGTAGCCATCGGAATAAAAAATATACCATTTAATTGTTGAAGGAGTTGATATAATCCATCCGGAGCACTCGCTACGTATGGTGCAACACCAATCGCAAATACTGCCAAAATAAAAGATACCCATCTTCCAATTCTTACAATTCCAACATCACTAACGGATTTATCGAAATATTGCTTGTAAAGATCAAGACTAAATATAGTTGCGGCACTATTCAATGCACTATTGAAAGTACTTAGTACGGCTCCTACCACAACAGCCACAAAGAATCCCGTCAACCAAAAGGGTAGTACTTTTTTTATAAGTTCAGGATATATAAGATCTTGAGAATCATACAGGCTGTCGCCAAAATAATAAAACCCAATGATGCCTGGAAGAATTATAATCAAGGGCATCAATAGTTTCAAGGCTCCCGTTAAGAGCAGTCCCTTTTGTGCTTCTTTCAGACTCACTGCTCCTAATACTCTCTGGATAATGGACTGATGCATCGTCCAGAAGTACAATTGATTTATGATCATTCCAGTAAACAATACGCTAAATGGAAGTATAGCGTCTCTTGATCCTGGACCAATCGAAGGTTCATTACTAATGACATTGAACTTCTCTGGGGCTGCATTATAGACCTTCAGTAGCCCGTCTAATACATTGCCATCTCCAATGCCATACAATGCTATAATTGGTACGAGGAGACCGGCGATTAACAACCCGAAACCATTGATACTATCCGTATAGGCCACCATTTTTAATCCTCCAAATATCGCATATGTTGCTCCCAGGACTCCAATTACTAAAATCGTAATCCAAAGTCCCTGGGCCTTCTCTACTCCTAAGAGGTCAGATATTTCAAATATGCTTTCAATGTTCAACGCTCCAGTATAGAGAACAATCGGAAGTAAGGTTGCTACGAAGGAGATGATCAGCAGTAACGCTACAATCGTCCGAGTCATTCCATCAAATCGCTTTTCTAAATATTCAGGAATGGTCGTCAATCCCATCTTTAGATACCTCGGCACAAAGTATAATGCCGCTATTATCAAGGCTATCGCAGATGTCGCTTCCCATGTAATGATTATTGCTCCATTCCGATAGGATGAACCATTCAGTCCTATAAGATGCTCTGTAGAGATATTGGTAAGTAACAAAGATCCCGCTATCACCACACCCGTCAAACTCCTTCCTCCGAGGAAGTATCCCTCTTGGGTATTGAGTTTATCTTTTCGAAGTCGCCAGGTAGCGTAAATCGCAACAAAGGCCGTAAATACAATAAATGAAACAAATTGAACAATCATAACGGCTAATATAAAGACTTCAAGTCAGCCGATAATCAATATCACCACTAAGATCTTCGTGAGATAGAATTTACCTACCTACTTTTTCGCAATTACTACTTGTAAGACGTAATCTTTGGATATGAAAAAACCAGCACTCTTACCAAGATTTGTGATTATCCCATGTTCGATGTCCAGTACTTTTTCAACAAAAAGATCATATTGCTCACGACTTCTGGCCAAGCGAACTTCTTTAGTATCCTTATAAGTACGCTAAATAAATATTTTGGTGTCCGTCCCTTCTAATAAAAAAGCGTAGGTGCCTTCTACAACAAGTACATCAATGTCATTGACATTCAGCTGCTCTTCAGATATTTCATTCTCTCTATAATCGACGATTCGAATATTCAATACTGATTTACCATTTTTAAAATCATCAATGACAGATTGCATAGATTCCAAATCTACCTCTTGAGGTCCTACCCAACTTATCTCAGAATTCCTTTTAGCACTGTTCTCCATAGGTGGCAAATGAAAAAATCCATCTTGATTTAATACAATCGCATTAAACCCTTTCTCCTGAAGGGTTTTCACAAGACACATCGCAGTAACAAACTTGCCACTTCCAGACTCTCCACATATTGTCACAACCATCTTAGACTTTGGCAATTGACTACCATCTAAAAGAGTCTTCATTATTGACTTTGATAGTTGGAAGTATTCCTCTTTTATCCCCAAATCCTCTTTTATCACTTTCTATTTTTAAAACTTCAAATTCGCTTTCCTAGTGGACTTTACATATTCTCCCAATAATTACACATATCAATTGCTTTCTATAACAACAAATTGTTCCTCTCTTTCTTTTGGTTTCTTTGCTTTTATAAATAGGGTAAAGATTCCTCCCAGAATTAGAAAGACGCCGACCAATCGAATAACATTTACAGGATTATTACCCAATAAATCATAGACAAAAAACTGCATTGTAAAAACCTGTATGATCATAGGTATTACAATAAACAAATTGAAGATACCCATATAGACACCTGTCCTATCCTTAGGGATAGAGCCCGCCAACAACTGATATGGCATCGCCAGCATAGATGCCCATGCGATTCCTAACCCTATCGTAAATAGATAAATGCTTGAAATTATAATTCCTCCAGCAATCGGAATTGTAAAAAGCGTATCCGTATTACTCAATAATGGAATCGCCAACAAACCCATGCCACCCAACAATAAAGCGAAAAAATGGGTGCCCTTAGCACCTACTTTACGAGCGAATGGGACCAATGCGAATGCCACCATAAAACAAACAATATTATACGTTCCATTGACTTGTCCTGTGAGCACTTGTGATTCTTTGAATCCTATAGTCGTCTCATCAAGGGTATCATATAAGGAGATTGATAGAGCTGAAGTTAGATATTGCCAATAGCAAAACATAGCGTACCAAGTAAAGAACATAACTGGAATTAATTGCTTCATGGTAAGTGGCATATCTTTCAATGCTGCTACGATATCATTCCAAGTCCGAGAGATAATATTCCCCTTTTCTTTCTCTACTTTTAGTGCGATTAACTCTTCGGCTGTAGGCGGATATTCCTTTGTGGTAAATACAGTGTAGAGGATCGATGCTATCGAAGCAAATGCCCCTATGAAAAATGCCCAATACGTAGAAACTGGTATCCCATTGCTAAAGGTATCGGTCATAGCAAAAAAGCCTAAACCTATTAGTATAACAGGTGTGAAATTCGCAAGTGTACTTCCCAATCCAGTAAAAAAACTCTGCATCAGGAAGCCAAGGGAATGTTGCTCTTCGTCCAGTTTATCCGAAACAAAAGCCCGATAAGGCTCCATAGCGATATTATTTCCAGCATCCAATATCCATAGCAAACCTGCAGCCATCCATATCGTCTGAGAGAACGGCATAAAGACTAATGCGAAACTCGCACAAACTGCCCCTATTAGAAAGAATGGCTTTCTCCTCCCGAATCTTGGCGACCAAGTTCCATCACTTATCGCTCCTATAATCGGTTAAATGATAAGACCCGTAAGCGGCCCAGCTAACCATAAGATCGGTATCTCGCTTTCATTAGCTCCTAAGTACTTATAGATCGCACTCAAATTGCTTTGCTGCAATCCGAAACTGAATTGTATTCCGAAGAATCCAAAATTCATATTCCAAATCTGCCAGAACTTTAACTTAGGTTTTTTTAACATACTATACCGTTTTGTGCTGATTCGAATCAAACTTCATAAAGAAAACTTAATACCTTAAAATAGTAGAATCAAAAAGTACGGAAGTCTCTAAATATTTAAACATAAACCTTGAGTCCACTCCGGAAAGTGAGGATCATCAGAAAATGGAAGATTTTGGATGATATTTTTATTTTTCGAACCTCGGTGATGCCTGAGTATCAGGGAGTTGAGAATAATGGAAATATCGCCAAAAGGG
>JBLIDB010000218.1:0-8367 GCA_047634015.1 Saprospiraceae bacterium | reverse complement strand
TCTTGAAGCGCGTCTATCTTGATATGATAGGCCTACTTCCTACAGTCGAGCAACAAGAAGCATTTCTAAACAACGAATCCCAGAATGCATATGAAGAAGTAGTTGACGTACTCCTTACGAATAAACACTATGGTGAAAAAATGGCGGTCGCTTGGTTAGATCTGGCTCGTTATGCAGACTCCCATGGATATCAGGATGATGGATTGCGCACCATGTGGCCGTGGAGAGATTGGGTTATACATGCTTTTAATTCAAATTATACCTATGATAAATTCATAACATGGCAAGTGGCGGGTGATATGATTCCTAATTCTAATAAGGAGTCCGTCTTAGCTACAGGCTTCAATCGTAATCATAAAATAACACAAGAAGGCGGCGTCATTGATGAAGAATATCGAATAGAATATGTTACCGATCGCACGAATACATTTGGCAAGGGCCTATTGGCATTGACTTTTGAATGTGCAAAATGCCATGACCATAAGTACGACCCTATATCTCAGAAGGATTACTATAGCACCTTTACATTTTTCAATCAAGTTCCTGAGAAAGGATTACAGGGTACTATTGATGCTTCCTTTGCAGATCCTCCGAGTATTGCCATTTCGAATGAAGAAGCGTCATCTATTCTGGATTTTATAAATAAGAAAGATAGCATGCCAGTTGAGGTTATGGTGATGAGAGATAGTAGTGTCTATCGCAATACGTATGTTCTGGATAGAGGAATGTATGATTCTCCAACAGATGAGGTAAGCTTCGATCTTCCAGAAAGTATTCTAAAATTTGATACAAGTCAATTTGAATCTAATAGATTAGGATTAGCTAAATGGCTCGTGGATGATCGAAATCCTTTAACGGCTCGTGTATATGTAAATAGAATTTGGCAACAATTTTTTGGATCTGGAATAGTACGAACTACAGGTGATTTTGGTATGCAAGGAGAACTTCCTTCTCACCCTGAATTATTGGATTGGCTTGCTGTAGATTTTAAAAATAACGATTGGGATATAAAGAGACTGGTAAAAGAAATAGTTATGTCTTCTACATATCAACAGTCATCTGAAGTAGCCGATATACATATTAAAATTGATCCAGAAAACACCTACCTCGCTCGAAGCAGTCGGCTAAGAATGCCTGCTGAGATGATTAGAGATTTAGCGCTCTATACTGGCGGAATCCTCAATGAAGAAATAGGTGGTGCTTCTGTCAAGCCCTACCAGCCCGATGGGATATGGGAAGTGGCTTCTTCTGGAAGAGGATTATTAAAAACATATGTCCAAGATCATGGAGATGACCTCTATCGGCGTGGCATGTATGTATTTATAAAACGTACTGTCCCGCCTCCATCAATGTTAATATTCGACGCTAGCAATAGAGATCAGTGCGAGGTAACCAGAATGAGTACAAGTACTCCTTTACAAGCGCTCATTATGATGAATGACCCTACAATACTCGAATCCGCACGCGTGCTCTCTGAGCGCCTATCGGGTAGTGGGCAGTCGGACATTGAAAATATTAAGTATGCCTTTAGAAAAATAATATGTAGGAATTCTACAAATGAAGAAAGTTCAATTTTGGAAGATTTCTATCAAAATGAATTAACGTCCTTTTCTAATAATGATGCAAGGGCTTATGATTTACTTTCTTCAGGAGAATATCCTTGTGATATTTATACAAATACTCCTCAGAAAGCCGCATTGATGAATACCATATTACTGATGTACAATATGGAAGAAGCAATTGTAAAAGTGTAAAATATGCATGAAGAAGTAGATAAAAGAAAATGGAACCTCAATAGAAGGCATTTCTTCGGAAAGGCAGCAGCGGGAATTGGTGGTGTAGCTCTGGGCTCCCTTTTACTTCCTGACCTTTTTAATGGAAAGGGGGGAGCGCAAGAATTGGATTTGAAAACTTCAGGATTGGCACACTTCGCGCCAAAAGCAAAAAGAGTTATTTATCTATTTCAAAATGGTGCTCCAAGTCAATTAGAGTCTTTTGATTACAAGCCATTATTACGAAAAATGTCTGGTCAGGAATTACCAGATTCCATTAGAAAAGGACAACGTCTTACAGGAATGTCTTCAGGGCAAAAAAGCTTCCCATTAGTAGGTTCTTATTACGATTTTAAACAATATGGCCAATCCGGAACACGCGTTAGTGACTTGTTTCCACATATAGGCCAAATCACTGATGATATATGTGTAATCAGATCTATGCATACAGAAGCCATAAATCATGATCCTGCATTGACATTCATGCAGACAGGCGCTCAAGTAGGTAATAGACCAAGCATGGGAGCGTGGCTAAGTTATGGTCTCGGAAGCGAAAATAAAGATCTCCCCGCCTTCTGTGTACTTCTATCCAAAGGTCGGGGTAATGGTCAAGGGGTTTATTCTAAATTATGGACCAATGGCTTCCTTGATTCTAATCATCAGGGCGTCCTCTTTAGCAGTGGTGAAGATCCGATCTTATACCTCAATGATCCGGAAGGAATGAGTAAGAAGGATCGACGTCGAATGTTAGACAAGTTGGCGGAACTGAATCATATCGGATACGAAGAAAACGGGGATCCAGAAGTCTTAGCGAAGATTAAACAATACGAATTAGCGTATCGAATGCAAACAGCCGTTCCGGAACTTACGGATCTCTCCAAGGAACCTGACTCTGTTATAAAAATGTATGGTCAAGATTGCTTGACCCCCGGCACCTATGCTGCCAATGCCTTACTCGCAAGAAAACTATCAGAGGGCGGTGTAAGATTCGTTCAGCTCTACCATCAGGGATGGGATCAACATGGCAACCTTCCTAGTCAAATGGCGCTTCAAGCAGAAGATACAGACCGTGCCTCCGCAGCCCTTGTTATGGATCTCAAACAACGTGGCTTATTGGACGAAACCCTCGTTATCTGGGGAGGTGAATTCGGTCGCACAAACTATGCTCAAGGCAACTTTAGTGAATCGAATTATGGCCGAGACCATCACCCTCGCGCATATAGTATCTGGATGGCAGGTGGTGGTATTAAACCTGGTATCGTCCATGGTGAGACGGATGAATTCGGTTATAATATCATCAAAGATCCTGTACATGTCAATGACTTTCATGCTACTGTTCTCCATCAAATGGGACTGAATCACGAACAGCTGATCTATAAGCATTTAGGACGTCGTTACAGATTAACAGATGTGGCTGGTTCTGTTGTAAAGGATATATTAGTGTAGATACATATTGGTCTGAACTCGTAAGATTTAACAAAAAGAGAGAAAGCCAGCTACTATTAAGATCTTATATTAGCGTTCTCTTAATATGTCATAAGTCTTACTATCTTGAAAGTCTGTATAGCAGAAAAACCCTCAGTAGCACGAGAGATCGCCTATGTCTTAGGAGCCTCCAATCGTAAGGATGGCTACTTCGAAGGGAATGGGTATGCTGTGACATGGACCTTCGGGCATTTCTGTACACTATTCGCCCCAGATGATTATCGACCTGAATGGAAACGCTGGGATCTGAATACGCTACCAATGCTTCCGGAGAAGTTCGAGACTAAGCTGATGAACGACAGTGGAGTCAAGAAACAATTCAAAGTCATAAAATCTTTATTCAAAAAAGCAACAGTCGTAATAAACTGTGGTGATGCTGGTCAGGAAGGAGAACTCATCCAACGATGGGTTATAAAAGAAGCGAAGTATAAAGGACCAATAGAACGGCTTTGGATTTCATCACTCACCAGAGAGGCCATACAGCAGGGATTCAAAGATATACGCCCTTCTAAAGAGTTTGACTTATTATACTTCGCGGGAAGTGCCAGAGCCATCGGAGATTGGCTACTGGGCATGAATGCGACTCGATTGTATACAATCAAATACGGCGGAGGAAAACAGGTATTATCCATAGGACGTGTACAGACTCCTACGCTTGCCATGCTGGTCAACAGACATAAAGAAATAGAAAATTTTGTATCTACTCCATTTTGGGAATTGCAAACTAATTATAGAAATGTAAGTTTCAGATATGAGAAAGGAAGATTTGAAAATGTAGCAGCGGGAGAAGAACTTTTAGAAATAGTGAAAAGTGATGTTTTCACAATCCTCTCTTCTAAGAAAAAGAAAGGAAAAGAATATGCTCCCAAACTATTTGATCTTACAGGGCTCCAGGTATTCTGTAATAAGAGATTCGGATATTCCGCAGATCAAACGCTAAAACTGGTGCAGAAACTCTATGAGAAGAAAGTAGTTACCTACCCTCGTGTAGATACCACTTTTCTTCCTAATGATGTATATCCGAAAATTAAAAATACACTCAGTCGACTTGTAGACTATGCGGAGTTCACTGCCCCCCTTCTAAGTAAGCCTATTAAAAAGTCGAAGCGGGTTTTCAATGACAAAAAGGTCACGGATCACCATGCTATAATACCGACTGGAGATCAGACGAATCTCAGCTATGACGAAGGCCGTGTCTATGATGCTATTGTAAGAAGGTTTATCGCCAACTTCTATCCAGAATGTGAAGTCAATAATGCAGAGGTAATCGGTAGCGTCGCAGACATTAAATTCAAAGCTACTGGTAAAGAAATTATAAACCCTGCCTGGAAAGTACTCTATCCAAAATCTAAAAAAGAAGACAGCGATTCTGACTCCCATGATTCCAAAGAAGAAGAGAAGATATTACCCAGTTTTAAAGTCGGAGAATCAGGACCTCATGAACCTTCTCTTATAGAAAAGCATACACAACCTCCAAAATACTATACTGAGGCTACCCTGCTCCGTGGTATGGAAACAGCAGGCAAGATGGTTAAGGATGAGGAGCTCCGAGATCTTATGAAAGAAAATGGAATCGGAAGACCATCAACAAGAGCCAATATTATCGAAACCCTCTTCCGGCGTAAGTATGCGGTAAGGAAAAAGAAGCTGGTACTTGCGTCAGATCTTGGTATTCAACTGATAGACACTATTCAGAATCCTCTTTTAAAATCCGCCTCTCTTACAGGCCAATGGGAAAAGAAAATCCGAGAGATAGAAGCTGGCAATTACTCTACGGGCCTCTTTATTCAAGAGATGAAGAAAATGACGAATGATTTAGTTGTAGAGGTTCGCAGTTCTACCGCTCCTTCTAAAATTGATCTCTCACAAATGCCCGATCGATTCAGTTCGAAATCGAAATACTCTAAATCAAGTAAACCTAAACCCTCAAAACCAAACGCCCAGACACCTGCCAGACCAAGTACTAACGCTAAGACAATGACTGGGGGGGGTGGGAAAGCCTCCGCTATCGTAGGTCATCGTTGTCCGAAATGTGGTAAGGGAAAGCTTCTAAAGGGTAAAACTGCATATGGTTGCTCTGCCTATAAAGCTGGATGTTCGTTTACCATTCCATATTCCTTCAAGTCTAAGAAGATCTCCGATAATCAACTTAAAAGACTCCTTGCAAAAGGAAGCACGGTTAAACTAAAAGGCTTTAAAGAAGGGGCTAATAAAATCGATGGTACAGTTATATTCGATGATCAATACAATGTAATCCTCTCCCCTGCTAACAATGCTCCAGTCAATAAATCTAATCAGAAGACAGTCAATAAATTAGCATGTCCAAAATGCAACACAGGCCAAATCGTAAAGGGAAAAACTGCCTATGGTTGTTCTAATTGGAAATCAGGATGTGACTTTAGATACTCTTTTGATGAAATTAAAAAACAAGCGAAAGGGCAGAAATTAACGAAGGATTTGGTGGAGCGTATATTGAAGTCGGGATAGACTTGATTAGAGTATTCTTACCTCTGGTGCATACTATATGTAAGTAAGCCTACTCTCCTCAATTGAGCTATATAAGTTGGATTATTTACCTAACTGACTTTCTATATCCATTCTTTGCTGAAGAATCCTGTCAATTAAGATTTTCTCTTTATCAATTTTATAGATTATCATATGAGACTTAGCAATTATAGATCTATGATGCGCTTTGACATCTTTTATCGACTTTCCAATTTCAGGATTCGAACAGACTAAATCAATAACTTCGAAAATTTGATTGTAATAGATATTAGCCTGAATAGGAGACCAATGTTCCGCTGTATAATTCCATATTGAGTCTATATCTTTTAATGCCAATTTACTTAATTCAAACCCTAGTTTCATTTAGCATATTTTCTATGCAATTCAGCCAAATGCTTAACGGGGTCGAAGTTCTTGACATACCCACTTCGTTCACCAACTTCTATTGCTTCGCGCAATAAGCTAATTTTCTGCTCTCTTTCATCTACCATTCTTAAACCCGCTCTGATTACTTCACTTGCTGAAGAATACCTTCCCGATTCAATACTTCGTTCAATTATCTCCTCAAAGTGATTTCCAAGGGTTACAGAGGTGTTTTTCGACATAGTAATATTTTAAATACAAAGTACCAATATTTGGTACTACTCGCAACAGCTCGATGTATAAAACAGAAATAATAGAAGATTATTTTTCATTTTGTTAATATACCTCAACAAAACAAGCCACTCGCTATACAAACTCACATTACTCATTTTATGACAGACCTCCCCCCTTCTTTCCTACCGAATCTCTTTTGACGTCTCTTTTATTAATTCCCATGCGCTAATAACATGTGACAGTTTAACATTGGTTTGTCCAATTGACATTCTTAAAGTAAAATATTTACCAACTTTCGTATGAGTCAGATAAATACTGCCAGAACTATTTAATTGATTGAGGAGTCTTTCATTGAGCTTATTCTGTTCATCGATTGTACTGTTCTCAAGAACTGAAGGTTTATAATAAAAACAAACCAAGTTCATGCTTCGAGGAACTGCCAGTTCAAATTCGGAATCATTAACAACTTCGTCTTCTAACCATTCCGCCAATTCAATATGATACCTAAGCTTCTCTTGTAATCCTTTTAGTCCAAAATTGCGTAAAACGAACCATAGTTTAAGGGAGCGGAAACGCCTTCCTAACGGAATGCCCCAGTCACTATGGTTGTTGACTAAGCCATCCGTTTTTGTTTTGAGGTATTCTGGTAATATGGAAAAAGTATTGACCAACGCATTCTTGTCTTTTACAAAATATGCGGTGCAATCAAAATTTGTAAACAACCATTTATGAGGATTAAATACAAGGCTATCCGCATCTTCTAATCCATCAATCAAATCCTGATATTCTTGGAGCAAAAATGCAGAACCGGCATAAGCTGCATCCACATGTAGCCAGATCTTGTAATTTTTGGTTATCTCCGCTATCTTTTTTAACGGGTCTATTGCCATAGTTCCGGTAGTACCTATGGCTGCAATTACACATAATGGGAGCAGACCATTGGCAATATCTTGGTTTATGTGTTCAAGCAATAGAGCTGGATCCATCGCCAACTTGTCATCCGTTGGGATTTTAACGAGGTTTTCTTTCCCTATACCCGCAATCTTTACTCCTTTTTCAACCGAAGAGTGTGTTTCTTCAGAGCAATACACACGAAAGTTCGTGTACCCGTCAAATCCTTTTTTATTGACTTGATAATTAGACATCTGCTCTCTTGCGGTAATAATTGAAGCCAGTGTCGCTGTTGAAGCGGAGTCCTGAATGACCCCTGTCCAATCTTTCGGAATTGTCATCGCATCTCTTAGCCACTCCATAACCCTTTCTTCAAGTTCAGTAGAGGCTGGTGAAGTATCCCATTTCATGCCTTGAATCCCAAGTGTAGCCATCAGCATTTCTGCCAATATTGAAGGAGGGCTTGTGTTAGCTTGGAAATATGCGAAAAAACTGGGGCTTTGCCAATGCGTAACACCTGGGATTATAATCTTTTTGAAATCGCTAAAAATCTGCTCTATACTCTCGCCTTCATAGGGAATACTATTTGGGATTTGATTATATATTTCTTTTGGAGTGGCTTGAGATTTTACGGGGTATTGCTCGACATTGTCCATGTAGTCCGCCATCCAATCAACGAATTGATGCGCATACTCACGAAATTCCTCTGATTCTTTGTTCATTCTTATTTACTTGTCGCTACATCTCTGTGTATCCAGAGTGCTTACGCAGGAAGCATTCCGTGATCATACAATATTGGGAGTAATTATCCATTTGCTATCTCCGCTACTGCGGTTTTAGCCGATAGAGCCACTGAATGAACTGACACCCAGTCCTCACCGTCGGTATATGCCCCCCCGGCAAAAAATAATTTATTGGATACGGATTCACTGATTTTTTTTATTGTATTGCCATCGGCATTGTCGGTCATATAACCAGCTTTAATAAATGACTCTTTATCCCAATTTTGAGAAATATGCTTTATATAATTTGGGGTGGCTTGATTAGAATAAATCTCATCCAATTCCATAAGAATAAAGTCTTTTAATTCACTGTCCGATAATGATGTAAAATCTAA
>JBLIDB010000217.1:0-8380 GCA_047634015.1 Saprospiraceae bacterium | reverse complement strand
ATGCTGTTTAGAATTTTTTCCATCTATGGTTTTGACCCTAAGTTGATAAAAATAAATGAAGACTATCAAAAGATAATCAATTATGGAAGCATTGCTGCCTAATTTATTACCGAACCATTGATGGAGAAGCTGGTACCTTTTGTATAATAAATGAGAATTCTACTAATGATGCATTACAATGTGAAACTAACGGAACGGGCCACGCTCTTTATGTAAAAGGTAGTGCAATGAGACATGATGCCAACCCAAACTGGAATATAATGTCAGATCGTAGACTTAAGAAAGGTATCAGACCTTATGGAGATGGCTTAGATCAGATCCTGAAAATTAACCCTATGAGATTTTATTATAATGGGATAGGAGGTTTTAAAGGTGATCAAGAAAGAGTAGGTATTATAGCCCAAGATATTCAAGTCATAGCTCCATACATGATAAAGGAAAGATCTATACCCATAAACCCCAATGATAAAGAAAGTGATGAAATGATGGAGAATGCCATAGAGTACGATATCTCGGCATTACCATATATGCTTGTAAACGCAATAAAGGAACTCAATCAGAAAGTAGAAAATCTGCAAGACAAAAACAATATATTGAAGTCAAAGATCGAAGTGCTATCCAATAATTGATAGATTATGACTCACTGGGGTGAAATTAGAATACCACTTTTCAGTGATGCATGTTTGATTAAAATCTATCATATTTGAAAAATGAGAAGTAATCGTTTTTTGCTGGTTATCTTTTGCTTGATATTTGTTTCTATGACAAGCTCTCTTTGCGGACAATCAAAGGAAGCAATTCGTTTTTATAACAAAGGCCAAAAGTCATATCAACAACGGCTTCTTATTATGGCAACTGTAGATTATACAGAGGCGATTTCTTTAGCACCAGATTATATAGTAGCGATTGAAGCACGAGGTAATGTCTTTTTGGAGCTTGGCGAAAAAAGTACTGCCATAAAGGACTACGAAAGTATCTTATCGATTGATGCTTCACACTTAATGTCTAAGATCCACTTGATGGAGATATATGCATCATTGGATATGAATAAGGAGGCCATTAAAATAGCAACACTAATGATGAACAAGAATTCAGAAAACCTAGGTGCGGCATTAATCAATCGAGGACGCTTTTACGAAGGAATTGGGAATAAGTTAAAGGTAAATGTAAAAAGGGACTATATTGATTTTCTAAATATAGAGGACGAGTACTATAGTCAATTTAGAAAAGAAATAAAAGAAAGGCTACGCAAATTATAAGATGTTAGATCTTTAAGTTTAGCATATTTTTGGTAAGCATGTTTTTGTCTTTTTTATTGTGATAATTACAAATTCTATCATTTCACTATTCAACCAAATACACAATGACTGTTTTGAAATTAATTAATAATAAATTCACAGTAGTCATTGTACTATTGCTGTTTGCTATTCTTGCCACGTCTTTTGTCTTTTTCTCACCTGATAATCAAGTTGCAGGGGAATCTGAAAAAGCGTATTTCAAGAGGAGTAGCATATGCGCTCCAATAGGTCGAATAGAACGTGAGATTGAGTGCTTTATGCAACCATTGGCAGTCAAAATGGAAGCGACTTGGACGAATCACATGAATATTTCTGCGACGGAAGAAGCCAAAGTGTTTTTCAATCAAGGAATGCTACAATTATATGGATTTAATCATCTCGAAGCAGAGCAATCCTTTAAAGAAGGAATAAGATTAGATCCCGATTGTGCTATGTGCTATTGGGGTGTCGCCCTTTCATTAGGCCCAAATATCAATGTTCCAATGCCGGATGCTCAAGTTGAAGATGCTTTTAAATACACGATTCTTGCAAAAGAGAAATCAAAATTAGTAAGTGAAAAAGAGAAAGCATTGATTTTAGCTTTGAGGCATAGGTATGTGTCAGTAACTCTGGAGGATCGTTCGGAACTGGACGTTGCATACGCTGAGGAGATGAAGTACATTGCTTCGAGATATCGTGAGGATTTGGATGTCCTAACGCTATACGCCGAATCTTTAATGGACCTGATGCCGTGGAATTATTGGGAGGAAGATAATTCTCCAAAACCAGAGACGAGAGAGGTGCAAGCTCTTTTAGATTATATTATTGAAAAGGATCCGGATCACCCTGGCGCCAATCATTATTATATTCATCTTACAGAAGCCGTCCATCCTAAGTTGGCATTAGCAAGTGCAGATAGGCTTACGGAGTTGGCATATCCATTTGGGCATTTGATTCATATGCCTTCTCATATTTATATTAGAGTAGGACGATTTAATGATGCCTTACTTGCTAATGAGCGAGCTATAATTGCAGATGAGCACTATATAATGGAATCTAATGCGCAAGGGGTGTATCCAGCGCTCTATTATCCACACAATATTCACTTCTTATGGTTTACGGCGGCCATGCAAGGGAGCAGTGAAAAGGCCATTGAGGCATCTCGAAAGTTAGATGATAAAGTACCCTATGCGATGGCAGCCGCAGTGCCTATGATTGAATTGTTTAAACCTATTGAAATATTAACGCTGCTAAGATTTGGGAAGTGGGATGAGGTTTTAGAAACTTCTGCTCCTGACCCGGGATTCTTGTACTCGACTAATATGTGGCATTATGCTTGGGGAATGGCCTTTGCTAAAAAAGGTAAATTGGGCAAGGCCAAAGAACAATTAGCAATTTTAGAAAAAGGACTACATAATGAAAAATTGAGAGAACAAGATGATCCACAGTTTCCTACGATTCTCAACACTGAAATAGCAATCAATATCCTAAATGCAGAGATTAATGGTCAAGAAGGAAGAGGAGATAAGAAAGTTGAGTTCTTGACAAAAGCTGTAACCGCACAAGACGAATTAATCTATATGGAGCCTCCACTTTTTTATTACGAAGTAAGACAATCCTTAGGAGCGGCGTTATTAAAAAATGAGGATTTTCAGAAGGCCGAGAAAGTATTCAAAGAAGAGCTTGACGAATTTCCTTCTAATGGATGGTCACTGAAAGGTTTACATCAAAGCCTTATTGCTCAGGGTAAAATGGATCAAGCATCGAAAATAGAAAAAGAATTTGAAGAGGCTTGGAAGTACGCGGATGTTCAGTTAGAGAATGCGGTTTTCTAATTTCTAAAATTTACTTTTCAGAATGACTTAGGTACAATAGTACTTTTGTCTTTCTTCATTAGTTCTATCCCAATTCACCCTTCTTCAATTCATCCGCAGCATAGTTTGCTGCCCTTGCTGCCATCGCCATATAAGTAAGAGACGGATTTTGTGTAGAAGTAGAAGTCATACAAGCGCCATCGGTTACAAACACATTCTTAGCACCATGAACTTGATGCCAGCCATTAAGTACAGATGATTTTGGATCATTACCCATGCGAGCGCCACCCATTTCATGGATATCTAATCCTGGAATTCGATGGTCATCATTGGTTTTTATATCTACAAATCCGGCTTTTTCAAACATGTCACTCATCTGTTCGTGATAGTCCGCGATCATTTTTTCATCATTGTCATCATATCGAACATTAATATGGACAAGTGGCATACCCCATTCATCACGTTGCTCGGTATCCAAGGATACATAATTGGACTCCTTAGGAATTGTTTCTCCCATCATGTGTGAAGAAACTCGCCATGGCCCCAAAGTTGGATTGGCAAAGAGATTGTCACGGAGAGTTTGGCCAAGCCCTTCGTGAGATCTTGAGGTGCCTCTTCCAGAGTTGAATCCTGCGGCATAACCTCTCAAAAACTCGGTCTCTTGCTTATGGAGATTTCTAAATCTTGGCAGATATGCATTTGTAGGTCGGCGACCTTTAGAAGTCTGATCTGTATACGTTTCACAAATTCCAGAGACCTGAGCTCTATAATTATGAAAGGCAACATACTTGCCCAGCGTACCGCTATCATTACCCAAACCTTCAGGGAATCTATCTGAAGTTGAGTTGAGCAATACCAAATTGGAGTTTATGGCTCCTGCATTTAGAAATACAACTTTTGCGAAGTATTCCGTTGTCTCCTTACTATGCGCATCAATGACTCTTACGCCCGTAGCCTTATTCGACTTGTCATCGTAAATTATAGAATGGACTACTGCATCTGGTCGTAGCGTCATATTACCCGTTTTTGCTGCCCATGGCATAGTACTTGAATTGGCACTAAAGTATCCGCCAAATGGGCACCCACGCTCGCATTCTGTTCGATTCTGACATTGCCCTCTTCCTTGCTGTCTGTGAATTTCTTGTTGCTCTGTGATGTGCGCGCAGCGACCATAGATTACATGGCGATCTCTATAGTTTTTCTTTACCGCAGATTGAAAATGTTTTTCTACACAATTCAATTCCCAGGCAGGAAGGAAATCTCCATCAGGAAGCATGTCAAGTCCGTCTTTGTTTCCTGATATACCTACGAATTGTTCTACTTTGCTATACCAGGCTGACAGATCTTTGTATCTAATTGGCCAATCCACTGCAAATCCGTCTCTTGCAGGACCCTCGAAATCATAGTCACTCCATCGCTGCGTTTGTCGTGCCCACATTAGGGATTTGCCACCCACTTGATATCCACGGATCCAATCAAACGGGGAGTCTTGAATATATGGGTGTTCACTATCTTTTACAAAGAAATGCTTGTTATCTTCCTTGTAGGCATAACATCTTGCTACGGAGGGGTTTTCTATTTTCTCTTTGTTCGAGATTTGACCTCTATGTTCGAATTCCCATGGATTCAGATTTGTAGTAGGGTAGTCTGTAATATGCTTCACATCTCTACCTCTTTCTATGACAAGTGTTTTTAATCCTCGTTCACAAAGTTCCTTGGCGGCCCAACTTCCACTCATTCCAGCTCCTATGACTATTGCGTCGTATATGTTTGAATTTTGCATATTTAATTATAATTAGACGGGTACACAAGCATTATAGAATCCTGGCACTAATTGGTATTCTAATATTCCTTCTTGATACTCCTTCGATGAGGTTAAATGACGGATACTTAGCGATCGAAGTTCTTTACAAAAAAATGATTTATCGGCAATTATTTGAGCTTCTTCAGCGTCCTCTATTCTGACTTCAGAAACATGGTTCAATATATCCCCGAAGTATTCTATAATCTGCTCAGGACCGACCTTGTCGATATTGGATGTAAACATCTCTCTTATTTCGTCGGTACAATTATTATAACCACGAACAAATGCTATTTGATCTTCAGCTGGTTTTTCAAATGGAATCATTTTAGAAACGAATTCCGGAAACGTTTCGAACGCTGTTAGATTTAGGCCCTCCTTTGGTAATATTGCATCTGATATCGTTTCGATCCACATACTTTGCTTCTCGCTGAATATTAGCCCCTCTGTAATGTTAGGATCTAATGCTAATTGATCACTGCAGCTTGGAAATAATGTAACTCCAATAGCAAGTGCGGATAGCCCTTTTAGCGCCGATCTTCTTTTCATATTTCCATTGTTTTTCGATCCCACAAATTAAGAATAACATTAGTAACTTTTAGAGAACCCTGCTAAAGATTGAAAGCCACGTTAAAATAGAACAATTCCTTATATTTAATTCGTTGAAGAATTTTGGCGTATTTATGAACTATTCGATAAGTAACGCTTTAGTTTTATTATGAATATATACCGATACGAAATTCAATTGAGGAAATTATCAAGAGAATTTCTTTGGGCATGTCTACAAAACGAATGGTTTAGAAACAGAATAGTCCTAAACCCATTCGTAGCCAGTGTCGTGGTAGAAAAAAATAAGTAAAGATGAAGTATCCATCAAAAGTAACCATCGGTGATATCACAGTAAGAGATGGTTTTCAACACGAAGAGAAGTTTATACCCACAGATGCCAAGGTATGGTTAGCGGAACAACAGATCTTATGTGGTTTTAAAAATATGGAAATAACGAATTTTGGCAATCCCAGAGGAATGCCGCAGTTCCGAGATGCCGATGAAGTAATGCGTCGAATTCGAACAAGTAAAAGAGTAGGTCATTTGTTAGAAGATGTCTGTATTACGGCTGTAACAATAAGAGAGAAGGCCGTGGAGCGGGCCATTCAAGCCAAGTTAGATGGATATGGTCCGGATCGTATTCTATTGATGGTCTCTACGAGTGAATCTCATCATCGTCAGAATTCAGGCTTGTCTTTAGAAGAGTATTGGAGGATGAGTGAGCAATATATTAAGATGGCTAATGATGCAGGGATTAAAGTCAACGGAACAGTAAGTACGATCTGGGGTTGCCCTATAGAAGGACCAACGGAGATGAGTAAAGCAATTGAATTTACGAAGCGTTGGTTTGATATAGGTGCGTATGATGTTGAGCATGCAGATCATGACGGATCTGCTTCCCCTGATCGCATATATCGTTATTTCTCTATGCTTTTGGAGCAGCTTCCAGATCCTTCTAAACATATAGTGCATTTACATACAACCAGAGGTTGGGGTTTGGCGAATGTATTAGCAGCCCTGCAGGCGGGAATGACGCATTATGAAGCGACTATGGGCGGCATCGGAGGACAACCAGCAAACTTTGTAGATGGTGTGCCAGTCGCAGGAACTGGAGCTTACTATTATCGGGATCCTAATATTGTCGGACTGGTTTCGACAGAAGATATGGTCGTCATGATGGATGAGATGGGGATAGATACCGGATTAGACATAGACAAGGTCTTAGAAGCTGGAAAGATGGTAGAGCGAATCGTAGGGAGGCCGTTGCGGTCTGAAAGTATTAAGACTGGCAGAATTCCGAAGAACATGAAATAGCGAATTCTTTATTTTAAAAAAATGATATGACTGAAATGTATAGTGCGCTCTTTGATCGAGAATTGACAAAATTGTCAAAGGAGATTCAATCCTTTCAATTGGAATCTAATCTTTGGGTAGTCCAAGGAGAGGTTACAAATTCAGCGGGTAATTTATGTTTACATCTGGTCGGTAATCTAAATGCTTATATCGGGCAAAGCTTAGGTGGGACCTCTTACATAAGAGATCGTGCTTTTGAATTTCAAGGAAAAAGCGTTTCTCGGGCTGAATTGCAAATAATGATAGAAGAAACCCAAGCCGTTTTGGCAAGAACCTTTGAGAACTTAAATGAGGATGGCCTGAACGCTCCCTATCCAGAGCAAGTATTGGGCTATGAGATGACTACAGGTTACTTCATAATGCATCTCTTATCTCATTTTTCATATCACCTTGGGCAGATTAATTATCTAAGAAGGATGATAGACAACCTTTAGTGGGATGTGCCTGTTAAATTTCATTGAGTTATATAAACCTTGGTAATAACAGGTCTTTTAAAGTGGTTAAATAGCAAGTCTATCAATACATTCATATGCGCAACTTCATTTTTTTATTTCTTATTTCTACGCTGTATTTCAGCTGTTCTTCTGAAGAAGAGGATACTTCTTTGGACACGTCAGTTGTCTTTGAAGAGCTAAATCTTTCATATGGCACAGATGTGAAGCAAAAATACGATGTCTATCTACCACCCAATAGAAGCGCTTCCACTACCGATGTTATAGTTCTAGTGCATGGTGGCTCATGGGTAGGAGGAGATAAATCGGATGTTACGGATTTGGTAGATGTTATCCAAGAGATATTACCCGATTATGCCGTAGTGAATATGAACTATCGACTGACCAGTGGTATGAATTATCCATTGACGGATCAATTGAATGACGTTGATAATTTTATGGTGCATATCGACGAAGAAAGTGATTACTACGGAATTAGTGATAGTTATGTAATGATTGGAGTGAGTGCCGGTGGTCATATGATATTACAGCACTCTTATTCTCGTAATGATAACAGAAAGATTAAAGTTGCCTGCAATATCGTTGGACCGACATATTTCTTAGATCCATCCTACATTGAAAGCGAGATACAATCTTTTCAACTTTTGGCCGGAAGTTTTCAACTGCTAACAGGTGTCCCTATTACTGATACTGAATTCTACGACGCGATTAGCCCATTGAAGCAAGTTTCAAGTTCTTCTGTTCCTACGATTCAATTTTTTGGTTCTGAAGATGAATTGATTCCGATTACCCAAGGTCCACTTCTTGCAGCAGCCCTTGATGCCGTGAATGTTCCAAATGAAATTACAATCTATGAAGGGGAAGGTCATGGGTGGGCTGATCCATTGAATTGGTTGGATACCTTCCAGAAAATAGAAGCTTTCATCTCGCTACATGTGAATTGATATTTAAATAGGGAAGGAATTGAATAAGAGAGTTTATGTAATTTCTTTATATTCGATTATGACTGATTCTTATTTATTCTATCTCCTAATTGTTCTGTTATTTTGTAGCCAATGTAAATCCATACAAATTGATGAAAGTCAGTTTCGGGATGAGTGGCAGTCGCTATTTAATGGAAAAGATATTGATGAT
>JBLIDB010000216.1:0-8392 GCA_047634015.1 Saprospiraceae bacterium | reverse complement strand
CAAATTAAATAACCGACCAAGAAAGAGGTTTGGGTACAAAACACCCAATGAAGTTTTTGCGAAAATATTGGACAATCAAGTGCACGTTGCATTTATTAGTTGAATCCAGGGTCCGAATTATCCTATAGTTAATTTATTCCGAGATCAAACTATTGCGAAATAGACACGCTCAGTAGTTTTCTTCTCACCCAAACGATACTACGATGGCGAGGCAAAAATTACTGTGGAGCCCTTATCGTATTGAATTTTAATCTGTCCCCACGATAGCCTATTGGATTATGCGGGTCTAATTAATTGAACGTAGATCTGGATTGCTGCTATCTTTTCAATGAGTTAAGATGCTCGATAGTTTCTTGATAAGATTTAAGAAAGTGTAGCTGATCGTGGAGTAGAATTAGGTCATCTGCGGGTTCCGAGCCGCTAATATAGATGTCACAGGAAGGGGCAATCCTACACAATTCTTTTACATAGGAGATATATGAATTATGGGATACTTCATTATTGAGAATTGTAAATATGCAATCCGGTTTGCGAATCTCTAAGGCTTCTTGAATATCAATAAGATCGACGTTGACGCCTGCATCTATTACTTGAAAACCGTAGCTTTTGATCAAGTAGTGAAGGAATAGTAGGCTGAGTTCGTCAGTAGATTCTGTAGGTAGGTAGATAAAGAAGGTTTCATCTCTCGTAGTCTTGAGGGCATCAATTTCAGCGCAACATTTACGCTTGATAAGGTGTGTTACGAATTTTTCATGAACGGCATTTATACTTCCTGACAACCACATAAGAACGAGCTTATCAAGGAGGGGATAGATCACCTCGAGCATTGTATCTTTAAAGCCTTTCTCTTCAATATTTTTGTTGATTATTTTGACAGCATTACCTTCATTGAGTTCGATTAGAGAGATGGTTAGTGCATCAATTTGACCTTCAAAGCTTGGGTCTATTTCTGTTATTTCAGAGACTTTTTTTTGGAGTTGAATAGGGCACATCTCGGCGATCTTACTGATTTTAAGACCGTGTTTATTAAGTAAAGAAATATTTAAGAGTAACCTAAGATCTTCATCAAGATAGTATCGAATATTGGATTCGGTACGTTTAGGTTTTAAAATACCGTAGCGTTTTTCCCACATACGAAGTGTGTGGGCTTTGACGCCAGAGAGTTTTTCGAGATCTGATATAGAATATACTACCATTGATAATTAACAAAGCTGCAAAATTGATAAACGATATTCTTAATTAATGGTTTATTCTTGTAAAACTAAATAATTAGCGTTGTATGAAAATAGGAATTGTATGTTACCCAACATTCGGGGGGAGTGGTGTTGTAGCAACGGAGCTTGGAATGCAATTGGCGTCAAGAGGGAATGATGTTCATTTTATCACTTACGAACGTCCTGTAAGACTGGATAGATTCATGAGCAATGTTTATTATCATGAAGTACTCCCATTTAAATATTCCTTATTCAAATACACGCCATACGAAACTACGCTTGCTGGCAAAATGGTGGATGTAGTGATTAACGAAAAATTGGATCTCCTGCACGTTCATTATGCTATACCGCACGCTTCTGTTGCTTTTCTTGCAAAGTGCATTCTAAAGAGTAAGGGAATTATTATCCCAGTGATCACAACCCTTCATGGTACTGATATTACGCTTGTAGGGAAGGATCCGTCCTTGAAATCAGTAGTCGAGTTTAGTATAAACAATAGTGATTGCGTAACAGCTGTGTCTAACTTTCTGCGGGAAGCGACGTTTGAGAATTTTGATATTAAGAGAGAGATAGATGTGGTTTACAACTTCATAGACTTTGATAAGTTCCAAAAACGGGACAAGGATCACTTCAAAAAGGCAATTGCACCGGATGGCGAGAAGATACTGACACATATATCTAATTTCAGAGGAGTGAAGAGGGCTGAGGATGCCATCTACGTTTTCAAAGAAGTGTATCAAGAGATTCCTTGTAAGCTTTTAATGATAGGAGATGGTCCTGAACGAAATAAACTTGAAAAGGTCTGTAGAGATATTGGTTTATGTCATGAGGTTCGTTTTCTGGGAAAGCAAGGAGCTATTGAAGAACTATTGAGTATCTCCGATTTATTTCTGCTTCCTTCTTCGAATGAGAGTTTTGGATTGGCGGCTTTAGAAGCGATGGCGCTTCATGTTCCAGTTATCAGCACGAATGCAGGAGGGATCCCAGAGGTGAATGTGAACGGAGTTACCGGATATCTAAGTGAAGTAGCAGATGTTGCTTCGATGGCAGCAGATGCTAAAGAAATCCTTAGAGATCCAGTGAAACATCAGTTGTTTCGGAATAATGCTTTTAAAAAGGCACAAGAGTTCGATGTTCATAAGATTGTACCGGAGTATGAAGCGATCTATCAAAAAGCCTTAGACTCCATGAATTGAGAATATTTGCTTGCTTCGCATTATACCAACGCAAAAGAAATTCGGGGAAACTATATACTCAGAAATTGAAATTTCCTTGATTTGCCCAGACTAAAAGAAATCAATGAATTTTCAAACTTTTCACCCTTTGGGGAGGGGCGAAAAAAGAATGAAACTAACATTTGTCAAAAGTGGTTGTGCAGTTAAAACTCGGGGAAGTCAAGTAATAATCAGATTTCGATTCTCAAATCAATGACAGTATACCTCTATCTAAGAAATTTTACAGATGCTTATGTTAGATTTGCTTACTGATTTCAGAATAATATTCTATATTAAAAGAAATACTCACTATTGAAACTACGGATTCGGGAAGAATTACTGCATTATATATGGCAACTACAGGCTTATGATCAGATAGACCTTGTAAGCACAGATGGAGCGAAGGTAGAAGTCTTAAATCCGGGTATACTAAATCATAATGCAGGGCCAGATTTTCTAAATGCAAAGATTAAGATTGGACGAACATTGTGGGCAGGACATGTCGAAATTCACTTGAAATCTTCGGATTGGCATCGTCATAAGCATGGTGTAGATCCTCAATACCAGAATGTAGTCTTACATGTAGTCTATCATGCAGATCAAGAAATAAAGCTAAAAGACAATACACTCATACCTTGCTTGGCATTGGAATCCAGAATTCATCCTTCACTGCTAAGAAGATATGAAGTGTTGCTGTCCGAAAGGCAATGGATTCCTTGTGAAAAGCATATTTCTCAAGTTTCGGAAATAATAATTACTAGTACCATTCATAGCAGATTGGCGGATCGCTTAGAAGAAAAAGCGACATTCTTGCTAGCCGAATTAGAAAACCTCAAAGGAGATCTATCTACATTGATTTATAGAAGACTTGCTTGGTCGCTTGGCCTTAGTGTCAATGCTGATGCGATGAAGGTGCTCATGTCTTCTATTTCTCCTAATGTAATTCAAAAACATCGAGATAATCTATTCCAGCTGGAAGCACTGCTATTCGGGCAATCTGGACTACTTGATGACTTGAAAGATGAAGAGGAATATATTGTCTCCCTAAAGAGAGAGTATGCCATTTTGAAAGTCAAATTTGGCCTCAATTCGATTTCTCCCACTCATTGGAAGTATTTAAGATTGCGACCTGCAGCATTTCCTACCATCAGAATAGCGCAATTTGCCAAGTTATTAAATCAAGTAGATCGACTTGATGATCTCTTGTTGAATGGAAGCGAGAAGGAAATTCACGATGCTTTGGAAGTTAAGGCCGACGGATATTGGAAATATCATTATACTTGGGGTTCTCCATCGATCCCTCGATCTAAATCTCTAGGAAAAAACAAGCGTCAGAGTATTCTGATTAATACAGTAGCTCCCATATTATGGATGTATGGTACATATAGGAATAATCGAGATTACAATGAGAGGGCTATCACCTTATTGGAGTCTAGTCCAAGGGAGAAAAATAGTATTATAGATCAGTGGGAGAAAATAGGAATAACGTCAAATAACGCAGCGGATACTCAGGGATTATTACAGCTGAAGAAAACCAAATGCGCCCAGCAGCGTTGTTTACAATGCCCGATAGGACATGCGATCATGTCAGGTAAAAATAATATATGATAAGACAAAAGCTGATTCAAATCTTACTTTTTCCACTGACTATATTGTATGGTCTTGGAATTACATTGAGAAATGGATTGTATAGCCGAGGACTGTTGAAGTCTGCGCGATTTAATCTTCCAGTTATAGGTGTAGGAAACTTATCTATTGGAGGGGCTGGAAAAACACCGCATGTAGAATACCTAATACGACTGTTGTCACCCAATGTAAAGGTTGCTACATTAAGTAGGGGATATAAACGAAAGAATAAGGGATTTAGATTAGTAGGTATACATGACAATGCACTTACTGTTGGGGATGAACCTTTACAGTATTTTTTAAAATACAGAGAAGCCGTGGTGGCAGTATCAGAAAGCAGGTCTGTTGGAGTTCCACTTTTATTGAGTAAGAGACCAGATGTCCAGACGATACTTCTTGATGATAGCTATCAACATCGATCAGTGACTCCGAGCCTGAACATTCTTTTAACTGAATATAAGCGACCCTATAGTGATGACATATTGCTCCCTTCTGGAAGGCTTAGAGAATGGCGATCTGCATCAGACAGAGCAGATGTAGTCATAGTAACAAAATGTCCAGAAGATATTCCCGCTAATCGACCATCAGAATTTAGAGATCAATTAGGCTTGCGAGAAAAACAGCAACTGTTCTTTAGTCGATATGCTTATGGTAACCCATACCCCTTATTAGGAGGTGCTCCGATTTCTCTCAATCAATTCAAGGAAGTAGTTGTGATTTCTGCCATTGCTCAAGCAGATGACCTTCATGACTATATTGGTAAGGCTGTAGAGCGCGTAAATTCTATGCCTTATGAAGACCACCATTATTTTAGCCCTCATGAAATGTCATTGTTAAAATTGCAATATGAGCAAATGGAGCCCGGTCATGCGGCTATTATAACGACGGAAAAGGATGCCACTAGATTAATTCTACATCGTGAATATATTATCAAGCACCAATTGCCGATTTATATTCTGCCTGTTCGCGTGGCTTTTTTATATGGAGAAGAAGAGCGCTTTGATGAATTAGTTAGGCGTCATTTGATGACTTTTAGGGTATAAGCTTGAATTCCTTCAAATCCCAATCTTAGTAAATTTTGATTGGCCGTTTATAGCGTTAATTAAAAAGTTGTTTTGTCCGCCATTTAGTATCCAGGTTGGAATACCTGATTCTTGGGCAAGAAGTGCAGCTTCTAATTTTGATTTCATGCCACCAGAGCCGAGGGAAGATTTGGAAGGTTGAATGTTTTCTATTAAGGGTTGAAGATTGGTAACATTTTCGATTAACTGTGCGGATTCGTGAATCTTAGGGTCTTGATCAAAAAGCCCATCAAGATCCGTGGCTAGAACCAATAGAGAAGATCCAGTAAGAATAGAAGTTAGCGCAGCGAGTTTGTCATTATCTCCAAATTTAATCTCATCTGTTGCCACAGTATCATTTTCATTTATAATAGGTGTGTATCCGAAATTCAATAATGTATCAATGGTATTGCGAATGTTAATACGTGCATGTTCATTATTGAAGTCATGATAGGTAAGGAGGCATTGCGCTATGGGCATATTATGATCACTGCAAACCTCTTGAAATATGCGCATTAAGTGTAATTGCCCGATGGCAGCTAAGGCCTGTTTGACTTCAATTTTTGCACCTACTTGATGCGCTACAAATTGATGAGCCGCTGCAATAGCCCCACTACTTACAAGGATAATTTCATATTCCTCTTTTAGCAATTGTAGTTGCAGCGCAATGTCTTCTATTTTGCCACGAGATATGCGATTGCTACCTTGAGTAAGAGTAGAAGAACCAATTTTCAGAACGATACGTTTTTTCAATATGATATTGATTTACAAATTTCGTATCGCAAATGTGAGAATATCTATTCAGAAACTTTCAAAACAAGCTTTCCTCGTTTTTCTCCAGAGAAAAGTTTTTCATAAGTAGGTAGGAAATTTTCAATTCCTTCTTCAACATGTTCGAGAGATTTGATTTTTCCTTCTGCTACCCATTTTCCGATATCTGCGGCAGCTTGTCCATATTTATGGATAAAATGAAAAACTACAAAGCCTTCCATTCTCGCACTATTGACTAATAGAGAAAGGTAATTCGATGGCCCTTTGGGACGATCTGTGCTATTGTATTGAGATATAGCGCCACAAATAGGAATCCTTGCCCCTCTATTGATTTGTGTGAGTGCGACGTCCAAAATGTCGCCACCTACATTATCAAAATATATGTCTATCCCTGAAGGGCAATGTTGGCGTATTCCTTTATATACATTTTCAGATTTATAATCAATACATGCGTCAAAACCCAAGCTGTCTACTACATACTTACACTTTTCTTTTCCTCCTGCTATACCGACTACCCTGCACCCTTTAATTTTAGCTATTTGCCCAACAACGCTTCCTACAGCACCAGCAGCTCCAGATACCAATACCGTTTCTCCTTCTTTTGGAAGTCCTACTTCAAGCAAACCAAAGTATGCAGTGAATCCTGGCATGCCGAGTACTCCGAGATACTTAGGTAGTGGGAGCAAATTGGGATCTACTTTTACCCAACCAGCAACATCTACCGCACAATATTGTTGAACACCACTTCCACCAACTACATAGTCTCCTACCTGGAATTTTTCATTCTTAGATTCTATAATTTGCCCTACACCAGAACTTCTCATAACATCTCCTATACCTACAGGGGCGATATATGATTTGGCGTCATTCAACCACCCACGCATAGCTGGATCAAGAGATACGTAGTCGATTTTTACTACGATCTGTCCCTCTTCTGCATGAGGAACATCTGTTTGCTCTGTACGCCAAGTAGATTCATTTGCGACACCGACTGGACGCTCATTTAGAATGATTTGCTTATTCATATTTTATTTTAAGTATAGTCAAATTTAATGAATCTGTGAATCTTCTGCAACATAGGTGTGTTGACCTAAGATTCGACTGAAGGTAATACAAGTCGAACTTAGTAATAGAAGAAATAATTAGCGAACTAAAATTGAGGACTAAAACTTATACTTTAATCCAGCCTCTAAGTTTAATGAATTGATCTTGGATGATACATCATTGATGTTCTTAGTTAAAGTATGTTGATACTGAGGCTGTAAATACATTCCTATTTTATTAGACAAATGGTATTGAACACCAAATCCAACTAATGCTGTCATATAAAGATTATCATTAATATCTCCTCCTTGCATAAAACCTTCAGGAAGATTTTTTAAATCCAGGGCATCCACATGGGGAAGTGATGACGGACGTGCGTTGGCCTGAATAGATTTGGAGATTGTATAATCCATATCAAGTATAACATTGACAGCAATACCGGCCATTCCGTAGAAACTAATGTTTCTATTAGGACTAGCATAAACCTTAGCAATTAATGGGATTTGTAACTGCTTTATTTTGGCTTCATCTAGCTCGTCAAGGAGAAAACTTTTGTTACTTGCCGGAGTGTATGATACCAATCCAGGGGCGAATCTTTTAGCGCTATATCTAGCTCCTGTTTCAATTTCCAGCGCTCCTTTTCTATATGAAGCGGTCAATCCAATGGATTTTCCGCTAAGGTCATTGTTTAACTGTGTCCTCAGGTAGCTAACGTTGAAGTTGCTATTTATAAAATTAATGTCTGATGAAATAGGTATTCCCATGGTCCAGCCATCTTTGATAGAATTTGTCTCGGAATCAAGTGAAAGTAGAACATCGATAATAGGAGTGTCTGGCATTTCAATTCGAGTTTTGAAAGGCCTTATGGGAAGCGGATGTATTTGATTAATAGAAATAAGGGAATTGGCAATGGGAGAAAGACTCCTTTGAGTTAATTGAAACTTTTGGGTAATAGCATATTTCGATATATCGTAGCGTGATGATGCCTTATTAGTTCGATTCGTATTTCCAAAAATAGAATTGCCGAAAGTGGTTCCTTTTTGATTAAGAACATTGTGAACATATTCTTGAGTGCTGGAGATGATTATTTCTTGTTCTAAAGGTATCTCTGCATTCGTGTCATCTTCTATTAAAGTTGCAAAGAAAGTAGGATTTAAGTCTACAGGAACGGTAGTGAGCGTTTTGTATTTGGATATGGTAATTATTAGAAGGAGAATAGTCGCAATTTCGATTGCCTTGCTGATTATTATCTTTTCCTTTCTCGCTTCAGCAATATTGAGGTCATTTTTGAGCTTTATCCAATCCTTATCCGAAACGGGAATGGAGTAATTCTTGAACTGTGTCCGTATATTCTGATCAAATTCCTCTATATCATCATCAGACTGAGATAACTCTTTATCTAAACGATCACTCATCTGTGACCAGCTTACACCTGAGTCATCCTTTCCTTCAAAATCTTGGA
>JBLIDB010000215.1:0-8398 GCA_047634015.1 Saprospiraceae bacterium | reverse complement strand
TTGCTTGTTATAGAATCCCTGCGATAGTCACAGCACCGAACGGAGATGTCATTGTGGCTATAGACGAACGCGTCCCTTCTTGTGGAGACCTGAAATGGAGCAAAGACATCAACATAGTCATTCGACGCAGCGCGGACAATGGCGATACATGGACTGATATAGAACGAATCGTCGACAATCCCTTGGGTCAATCCGCTTCTGATCCTTCAATGATTGTTGACACGGAAACAGAAGAGATCTTTTTATTTTATAATTATATGGATCTTGATAAGGAAAAGGATGTCTATTATCTCAGGTATTTAAAAAGCAAAGATAATGGAAAATCTTGGGGAGAACCTGTTGATATTACAAGTCAGATCGCAAAACCAGGGTGGCACAATGATTTCAAGTTTATAACTTCTGGTCGTGGGATTCAGACCTCAACAGGAACCCTGCTGCACACGATGGTTAATCTTGACAGTGGTATGCATTTATTTGCAAGTGATGATCACGGATCATCTTGGTATCTCATAGATACTCCTATAAAGCCCGCTAACGAATCAAAGGTTATCGAGTTAAAAGATGCCTCATGGATGATCAATAGTCGAGTCAATGACTATAAGTTGCGATATGTACACATTTCTACGGACCAAGGTAAAACATGGAATTCAAGACCAGACACCACCTTAGTAGATCCTCGATGTAATGCGAGTATAATCAGATACCGACCTATTAAAAAAGGAGCCAGAAGTCTCTTGCTATTTTCGAATGCAAATAGCGCTGATAGCCGAACTAATATGACTGTAAAATATAGCCAAGATGAGGGACAAACATGGTCCTCAGGCAAGACAATTTATAAAGGAGCATCAGCTTACTCAACAATGACACAACTCGCAAATGGCGATATAGGACTTGTCTTCGAGAAGGACGACCATAAAGAGAATGTCTTCGTGAAGTTTCCAATTGAGTTTTTAATGCCTTAGGAGCGTAATATTCTTTGCACTTCCTTCAAAGCGAACCCAGTAAGAACGAAAGGTTCGTTCTATCCAAGGACTATAAAAGCCTCCTATGATTCCTGAGCCCCATTCCTGGACTCACTTATAATATAAGATAGATCAACTTTGTTTTTGGACAAAAAAAGAGAACGTATTCTAAACACGTTCCCTGTAGGCATTTTATATTATTAAGAAGTAATTACTCTTTTTTTGCGGCGGCAACTTTTTTGACCTCTTTGACATCAGCAGTCATATTGTAGGCTGCTTTAATCTTTACCATGATCTCTTCTGCTACTTCTGGATTGTCTTCAAGAAATTGCTTCGCGCCTTCTTTTCCTTGGGCAATCTTAGTACCATCGTAAGCATACCAAGATCCACTCTTTTGAATGATATCTTGCTCTACACCGAGGTCGACGATTTCTCCTGTTTTAGAAATCCCCTTACCGAAGGTGATTTCAAAAAGAGCGATTCTAAAAGGTGGCGCCATCTTATTCTTGACGACTTTTACTTTAATCGGATTACCGACGATGTTTCCTTCTTTATCTTTTATAGAACTTCCAGACTTACGGATGTCTAGTCTTATAGAGGCATAGAATTTCAGCGCATTACCTCCAGTAGTAGTCTCAGGATTACCAAACATAACACCAATCTTCTCTCTAAGTTGATTGATAAATATACATGTGCAACCAGTACGACCTATCGTGGCAGTTAACTTTCGAAGTGCTTGCGACATAAGGCGGGCATGCAGACCCATCTTAGAGTCTCCCATCTCTCCTTCAATCTCCGCTCGTGGAGTCAAGGCCGCTACAGAGTCTATAACAATAATATCTATGGCACCAGATCTAATTAGATTTTCAGTTACTTCCAATGCTTGCTCACCATTATCAGGTTGAGATATTAGTAAGTTGTCAGTATCTACACCAAGCGCTTCCGCGTAGGTTTTATCAAAAGCATGTTCCGCATCTATAAATGCAGCAATACCTCCCAATTTTTGGGCTTGTGCAATGGCATGAATCGCAAGAGTTGTCTTGCCAGAAGATTCGGGGCCATAAATTTCTACAACACGTCCTCTTGGAAAACCACCTATTCCGAGCGCTATATCCAGACTTAACGAACCGGTAGGAATTGCTTCGATATCGACTACTTTCTTGTCCCCAAGTTTCATAATCGTTCCCTTTCCGTAGGTTTTATCTAATTTATCAAGCGTTAATTGTAGCGCTTTTTGCTTTGCTTCTTTTTCGCTGGCCATACCTTATTATGTGTATATTAGTTATGAGGAGTAAATGTAATGTTTATGAATACAAAGAGTTCATCGAACATGAGTGAAATCCACAAATAGCCTCTAAATCCTCTCAAATCCCTACCTTATACCCTTTCACATTAAAAGAAAAACATATGAGTTACGAACAGGTTTTTGATTACGCAGGAAACCTAACAATGATAGGATGGGTTTTATTGATTTTTGTTCCTACTTGGAAATATACAAGACCAATCGTCCAATATGGAGTCGTGTCTATTCTATTATCTGCTTTATATGCTTATCTCATCTTCTTTTCTGGAGGAGGAAATATGGATATTTCTGCCTTTGGATCTCTTGAAGGCGTAGTAGGTTTATTTTCAGATCCGAAAAGTGTTCTGATAGGTTGGATACATTATTTAGCCTTTGATTTATGGGTAGGCTCTTGGGAAGCCGGTGATGCCGTGAAGCGAGGGATAAACCATTGGTTTTTAGTTCCCTGCTTATTATTCACTTTTATGTTAGGGCCCGTCGGTTTGTTACTCTATATCATTCTTCGAGCGGTGATGACAAGAAAAGTCGCCCATGAGAATTTCTCATAGCAAAAGAGAATGAGGTTTTGGTCAAAGGGGAGTTGGAATAGGCTAACAATAAGATAGACTACTAATATAATACATGATAGGCATATTATTTCCATTTTTCCTCTTCACATTGCGCCTCTTTCTAATATGAGTTAAAGACTGGCACAGTTTCTGTTTTTGGAGTGAGCATGAATATCGACGAGATCAACAGAAAGCATTTTATCAAGACGGATATGTTCTTCCGGGTGGGCAAAGGCCTTTCTTCTAAGTTAGTAAAATTTGAGAATGGCATCATCTATATAGAGTTGGAAGTAAGAGGAAAATGGAGTCGCTCTTTAGACGCCGCTGCTTGGACTATAGCACATTCCTGGAGAACTGAAAATGCAGAATTCGAGGAAGCGATAGCCTCCAAGGTTTATATTATCGATAGTCGATCTTATGAATATAAGAGGATGCTCATGCACCTTGGAGTTAAACCGGGTTATGATGCATACAAAGGCGTTTTCTTCAAATAGAAAATTTAAAGAAGTGATTTAAGAATACAATGACTATCTGTGAGAAGCACTATGACCATTGAACTTGCCTGTCCGGCAGGCAGGCTTCAGCTATTTTTCGTTCCATAACAATGGCTATGAAACTTAAAATGAACTTTGACAAAAACCATATGCCTTCCCTCTTGATTTTGCCCTACATTCTGACATCACTTCGAAGAGAAATGCCGAAAATTACGGTAAGCATTTGTATAAATTGACGAAATTTAGGTCTGCTGGTCCTCAGCAGACCTTTTTATTTGTTGTAAAGTCAAATTGAACGAAGATGTATTTTTTAGGATATGATATAGGAAGCTCATCGGTAAAGGCCGCATTACTTGAAGCTTCAAGCAACACAACGATAGCATCCGCACAATTTCCCAAAACCGAAATGTCGATGATAGCTCACCAACCTGGATGGGCAGAGCAAAATCCAGAAGACTGGTGGAACGCTCTTCAAGAAGTTACCCGAGAGATATTAGAGACTACACAAATCGATAGTAAAGAGATTACCGCTATAGGTATTTCTTATCAAATGCATGGATTGGTTGTAGTGGACGAAAACCAAGAAGTCTTAAGACCATCAATAATATGGTGTGATAGTCGAGCGGTCGAAATTGGCGACCAGGCGCACCAGGATTTAGGTGTAGCGCATTGTCAAGATCATTTACTCAACTCACCAGGCAACTTTACTGCCTCTAAATTGGCTTGGGTAAAAGAGAACGAACCTGAGGTTTTTAAACGAATTTCTAAATTCATGCTTCCTGGGGATTTTATAGCGATGAAACTTTCTAGCAAGCCTCAAACTACCATCTCAGGGCTCTCAGAAGGTATATTTTATAATTTCAAAGAAGAACGACCTTCTCAAAAACTCTTAGAACTCTATGGAATCCCAGAAGATTATATTGCCGAGATCGTTCCTACTTTTGGCGATCAAAGTGAGGTTTCACAAGAAGCAGCAATGATCCTGGGACTGAATCCTGGAACAAAAATAACTTATCGTGCTGGCGACCAACCCAATAATGCTCTATCGCTTAATGTCCTCAAACCAGGAGAGTTAGCTGCTACAGCGGGAACATCTGGTGTCATCTATGGAATAACAGATGCATTAAAAAGCGATGCAGCATCCCGAGTGAATAGCTTCGCTCATGTTAACCATAGTCAGTCTGAGAGAAAGCTCGGAATTTTACTTTGTATCAATGGAACAGGTATCATGTATTCATGGGCGAATAAAAACCTATCAGTAGGCTCATATGAAGAGATGAATGATTTGGCATCAGTGATTCCTGTCGGATCAGAAGGTTTAATTGTACTCCCTTTCGGAAATGGAGCAGAGCGCATATTAGAAAACAAAAATCTTGGAGCTCAAATCGAAGGATTAGAACTTAATATCCACACAAAGAGCCATATACTCCGAGCAATACAAGAAGGAATCGCTTGTTCTATGCGCTATGGTACCGATATTATGAAGGAAATGGGAGTAACCCCTACAGTACTAAGAGCAGGAAAAGCGAATCTTTTCCAAAGTCCATTGTTTAGACAAGCATTGGCCAACCTTGTGAACGCTACCATTGAACTATATGATACGGATGGAGCTGCCGGAGCGGCAAGAGGTGCCGGAATCGGCTTGGGTTATTATACAGAAGAGACCGCTTTCGATGGATTACAGATATTAGAAAGGATTACGCCAAATGAAGATCAAGAAGCCTATGAAATCTTATATCGGAATTGGAAGGCCCAATTAAATTCTAAGCTCAAGCATCATTCTTAATTTCTAATGAAAAGACTTTTAAAGAACTACTCCTACCTCTTAGAATAAGCTCTTCTTTAAAGATCGGCTCAATATCTGCGGGGAGTTTTATAAGATTGAGTAACTCTTCTGAAATTAGAAACTTAGATTCTAGGCGATTACAAGAACCTTCAAGACGAGATGCGGTATTGAGGACATCCTCATGATAGACAATATCTCGTTTTACGACACCGACCCATGTTACTACACAATTACCTCCATGTACACCACATTTGAATTCTGGAAACACACCAAACTTCGCCAGATATTTTTTCTTGTTTTCTTCTAATGTTTGTTACACATGAAAGAAACTTTGCACGCAATTGGCTTTATCAAGACACTTTTGCCAAGGCCGGGAAATTATTAGACCATCTCCCAAATATTGATATACTTCTCCTTTACTAAGTAGAATTCCTTCCGTTATATCATAGAAAAAATCTCTACACAGAGCACTATATTTCAGATGTCCCAACTCTTCGGCCAACGTTGTAGAAGACTTTATGTCAAAGAAAGAAAATATTCTTTTCGTTTCGATGGGATGATGATATCTTCCTGTTATATATTTTAGAAGAACTCCTTTACTATGCAATTTCCCGATTTGCATTATGGAGCTAATGATAATGGCAAGCAGAAGTGCGATAATGAGATCATACCTGAAGGTCCCGTCAAGTATATATCCTGTAATCTTTTCAAGATAGCTTAAGTCTGCGATTGCATCTTCTGTAATAGTATTAATAAGTGTGAGCCAGAAGATTTTAATAAGCGTAGACAAAGAGGTTTTTATAAGAAAAAGGGTAAGGAAAGAAAGTCTCTCATATTTCTTGTGGGCAATAATTTGCTCCATTAAATTTAAAGAGCCCCCCAGCAAAACCCCCTAACACCCAGCTTTAAATAGAATCATTAACAAAGCCATGCCGTAAAAGAAATTATAAGCAACACCCACAATTAAACCAACACAGAGACCTAATAGAGCATAGTAACCCATACTTCTTAGTTGCATATACTGTAGGGCACTCAATTTCATATTAAGAAGGTAATGACCATAACCTCGTTCTGGCAAAAAGAAAATAAAAATACTCACCTTTGACGCATCATAAGGAACGATTACAAGGTTATCATTATTTAAGTAGATAAAATCAAAACACTTAGTGCGAGCAAAAAAGTCTTTCGGACAAAACTTTCTAATTGACGAATCCGTATGTCGGCACATTGTAGATCGATTTGTAGAGGATAATCCTTGTGATAAAATCCTAGAAGTTGGACCAGGAAGAGGAGCAATAACAAAGTATCTTATACAACAAGAGGCACTGACCTTCAAAGGTGTAGAGGCTGATCGAGATATGGTACATCATCTGCAGCAGACATTTGGACTTGGCCCTGATCAGTTGATTCAGGAAGATTTTTTAAAGTTACCACTGGACGAAATTTACGAAGGAGAGTATGCTGTCATCGGTAATTTCCCGTATAATATTTCCTCCCAGATTTTATTCCATGTTGATAAGTATAAGGAGACGATTCCTTTTGCGCTTGGGATGTTTCAAAAAGAAGTCGCTCAGCGCCTGGCATCAGGGCCAGGCACCAAGATTTATGGTGTTATAAGCGTGCTGCTTCAAGCCACCTATGATATAGAGCTTTTGTTTGAAGTGCCGCCAGAATCATTTCAGCCAGCACCTAAGGTTACGTCAGCTATTATAAGCCTTACGAGAAAGGAAGATTATTCGATGCCTTGTGATTCCAAGCTATTTAGAGCTATCGTAAAAGGGTCTTTCAATCAAAGAAGAAAAATGTTACGCAATACTTTGAAACCATGGATCAAGGATCTTGCGTTATTAGAGCGTCCAGTAATGAAAGAGAGACCAGAACAATTAGGTCTTGAGGACTTTTATGAATTGACGAATATTATTTCAAATCAAGAATAAACAATGAGTTTAGAAACACAATTAATGCCTGAGTTAAAAGCGGCAATGAAGAGTAAGGACAAATCATCCCTTCGAGGAATTAGAGCTATAAAAGCAGCTATCATACTAACCAAAACAGATGGTTCAGGAACAGAACTAAACGAAGAAGGCGAAATAAAAATACTACAACGTCTCGTCAAGCAACGTCAGGAATCTTATGACATATTTGTTAAACAAGGTCGAGAGGACCTTGCCAAAATAGAGTCTGAAGAAATAGAGGTTATCCAACGGTTTCTACCTGTACAGATGAGCAATGAAGAAATAGAAAAAATTGTCTTCGAAATAATTACAAAAGTCGATGCCGACGGAATGAAAGATATGGGCAAAGTCATGGGCATAGCAGGCAAACAAGTTGCAGGTAAAGCTGACGGAAAGACCCTTGCAGCGATTGTTAAGAGCTCTCTCATGAAATAATCACAACCACTTTTGCCTCCAATTCTTCTAAGTATAAAAAGCACACAATGTTGAAATATAGTTTCTTTATATTGCTTGTATTTGTAGCATGCAAATCTCAACAAGTCATAACACCGAATGCAAATGATAAGGATGATGTAATCTATATCCCAGAAGAAAGTCTAAATGGTGGCGAAATTGCCGAAGGAGAAGAGTATACAGAAGAGCGCATATTAGAAGAAATAGAGGTAACGGCTCCAAGAGGTTTCGCACTTCCTGCATACAATCCCACGACAACGCAGGATTGGGATCTTATAAAAACGGAACTGGACTTAAGATTTGATTGGACCAACGAGCATGTTATAGGAAGAGCGATTTTAACATTGAAGCCTTACTTCTATCCACAACAATTCCTAATGCTTGATGCTAAAGGAATGGAAATCCAAAGTATCACAAATGGAGTAGGACAAGATCTCACATTCCAATACAATGGTCTGAAGATCGATATTGATATGAATCAACTATTCACTAAAGAGCAAGAGGTTGAGTTAGTAATAGATTATGTAGCAAAACCATCAGAAGGTCCTTCCGGAGGAAGTGCAGCAATTACCTCAGATAAAGGATTATTCTTTATCAACCCACGTGGAGAAGAGGGAGATAAGCCACAACAAATATGGACACAAGGAGAAACAGAAAATAATTCCAAATGGTTTCCTACCATTGATAAGCCCAATGAGCGTATGATCCAGAAGATAAGCCTAACGGTAGAAGATCGATTCATAACACTCTCTAATGGTATAAAAGTGAGATCAGTTAAAACGCCTGATGGCAAACGTACAGACTACTGGGAGATGAATGATCCTCATGCACCATACCTGGCGATGATTGCCGTAGGCGAGTTTGCTGTTGTAAAAGACAAATGGAAAGATATAGAAC
>JBLIDB010000214.1:0-8473 GCA_047634015.1 Saprospiraceae bacterium | reverse complement strand
ATCGACCCGCCATGGCCAGATTCTGAAGAAATATCCCCTTGATAAACTTTGATTGCCATTTTGAAATAGTAGGTATATCCCGTAATATTGTTTCTATGAGGTTCTGACCTATGGCAAATGTGTCTTGAGTTTCCATTTTTTTCTATTTTGAAAACTGCATTGGAATTACACCAATGTACGCATTTGCTTTTTTATATTATAAATTATCTTAATATGTCTCTCGGTTTCCTTCACGGACTATTGTTAAATAGATCCATCTTTTATCATTGTCTTTAAACTTTAAAGGAGCCGCTAAAATTAGAAGAATCGTTTCCACCGGACTCTTCAAAGCATAAAAGAGTCCCACTATAATATCCTTCTATAACGTCACCTTTATTTAAACCAAATGACGTTATAGTCAAATCGACAAATGGTAAGGTGGAAATGCACCTTATTTCGTTATTAGAATATTCTAATGAAAATGCTTTTGTTGTTATAGGTAATAGTTCAATATCTTTAATAATTAAATTAAATCGCTCAAATTCAAAACTGTCCTCACTCTCAAATAGTATTCTTGTAATTGTAGTGCTTTCAAGACTATCTTGAAAGTCCTCTTCAAAAACGAAAATATTCGTGGTTAGAATTCGCTCCTCAAATGTGTCTATCTGGACGATGATATATTCTTCAAGTTCGTCACAAACTTCGAGATCTATTAGCTCTATCTTCTCTTCTTCAGGATTAATAGTAAATGTCTTCTCAAGTAGTGCATCTAAGTCAACGAGCGTAATCTCAGTGGGTTCATCATTACATACATCTATCGTACACTCAAACTCTTATTGTCAATAACCGGAAAATCCAAGTATCGATTATCAAGTCTAATGGATAGCTTAGCATTTACAACTGGATCACCATCACATGTAATAGCATTGCCAAACACGTGAACCAGCTGGCTGTTATTTTCAACAGCGATTGGGTCTATTTCTATGTCACTGTTATAGGGGCCATAAGTCTCTTGGTATAATTTTGTTCCACAATGATCGTAGACTTTAATCTTAAATATTTCATCCTTTGGGAAATTATAAAATCTAAAGGAACCATCTTCACATAACCAACCACCTTTTGTTCCTATGTTGTCACTGCAGACTTTTACTTGTAAGTAACCTGCTCCATAGATCTCTTCGGATATTTCAAACTTAACAGTGCCTTTAATCTCTATAGGATCAGTCATGTGATCTACATTCCAACTACTAAAATGAGAGACGGTTCCAACATAAGCATTACCTTCTTTGATAGCCATTCCTTCTTGGATCCAAGTGCCGGAGATTTCATTGTAGCTCCGTAGAGGAATTGATGGCGTTGCGTTAGCTTGTAGTTCAGGAGGTACAGGAAAAGTAAGTTGCGCTTCTTGATCCTCTCTAAGATTAAGTAATTGTCCGTTCGAACCTATCAACTCCACTTGAAGCATCCCGTAAGTTTTTAAAGATCGAATAGCACCGTCTTCATCAATGCCACTGAGATCTCCTACCATTTCTGATGACAGCGTTTCAGAGCTTGGTTTTATCCAATTCATTGCGACATCCACAGATCCTTGATAATTTGTGCCATTAGAAGTAACAATACCATTTGCCGGTAACGAAATTTGACCTCCTTCTGAATGCTTCAACGTTCCCCCTACATTGGACACGATATAACCAATAATACTTCTTTCTGCCATTTTGATTTCCGTATAATTATAGCGACCAGGTAATACACTATACCTTCTGAATACTTCAAAATAATCACCATTTCTGACGCTAATAAAGGCTGATTTACCCTTGTTTCTAATATCTTTCAGCAGAAAGTATCCGTCAGAATCAGAGGTCGTAAGTTGTGGTGTAAGTCCAGTCAAGTATGAGACTTCAGCGCCATTAATAGGCCGCCCATTAGGTGATAGTAAGCGTCCTTAGAGTGTTGCATCAACAATCTCTTGCGGTTCTGGAGTAATAACTCTTGGTGTCTCTTCTAAGAACCCATCCTCAGCACAAGAAGCGATAATAAAGAAGAGACCAAGGGGGATAGCCGCTTTGGTATAATTTATGATCATAGCATATGATTTGCATATCTTTTTTACTACTAAAAAGATATCAAGATCAAAACGCTGCAATGATTGCTTATTATTTTCCACAAGAGTCCTTTTTGTGTAAGATTACGTTTACAGAAACTAATGATGGTCTACAATTCATATAGATATATGAGAAACCCTAATGTCTAAGAGAGTGAGTACGAAGTAGTTTTGTGGTTCCAATTAAAAAAAATAAATATGAAGAGTAGTGGTTTATTGGTATTTATGTTTGTAATGATGCAAAGTGTAGTTGCACAAAACCTTATAGAAAGAACGGTATTGGGATTATCTTGTCAAAGCACTGAACTTCCCAATAGAATATCGGAGAAGGTTTATTCACTAAAGTCCAAGAAGACATTCAATCTTTTTGAATTTAGCAAAAGCAATATCTCAAAAAATAAGCAAGAAGTATCGCTCAAAATAGGCTCTAAAGGCTTATTGAAAATAAAATTGGAAAGACCGACGACATTGCGAATACCTATTCCAGTAACTGGAGATCAATCTTTCACCTTAGCGCTATTTGAAGTCAATGTATTTGAGGAGGGAAGTCTGATTTTTACCCCTACAGGATCTCAAACCATGTCTCCGAAGCATCTTTATTATCGCGGAATTATAAATGATGATCATGGATCAATCGTAACGATGTCCATTATTAATGATGAGATCTTCATTTCGGTTAACGACATGTCTGGAACTTATAGGATTACTCCTAAAGGAAAAGATAAAACGTCATATCAATTAACAGTTGATAACTCAAGAAATGAAAGCGGGTATACTTGCGGGACAACAGGAGAACACCATCTCGGAAGTACTGCACAATATCCGATTATTGGTAAGAACACAAATGAAAAAGGACAAAAAGCGCTCTCCGATGGCGTTAGAATCTATGTTGTTTGTGATAATAAACTGTATCAAGATGAGGGCGGTACAATATCAGGGGTGGAAGCTTATGTAGCTCTTTTATATAGTGAAATAGCCGCATTATATGCTAATGAACAAATTAATATGGTCGTATCAGAGATTCTTGTTTATACAAGTGCTGATCCCTATGCAGTCAATGGTTCGAACACTTGGAAAACACTGCAAGATTTTGGAACAAATACGCCCCACACATTCAATGGTGATATAGCATCTCTGCTGCAAGGAGGCTCATATTCAGGTAATGGATGTAGTCTTTCAGGTCTCGCATGGGTAGATGTATTGTGTAATAAGCCGGCAAACAGTAATTATGGGCCATACAATGTAAATTGGGGTCTTGGTGATTGTTCTCTCTCAACAACCGCTACATCATATAACCAGGCTTTGGATGTTTCGATAGTGGCTCATGAAATAGGACATAACTTAGGGTCTCCACATACACAGAGTTGTTGTTGGGGATCAAATCAAAATCAAGCCATCGACAATTGTGTCACTACAACTATTTGCGGCGGATCAGCAAGTCAAAATTGTGGCCTGGTTCCCAATCTTCCTACTTCGGATCGAAAAACTATTATGAGTTACTGTGGTAATTCTACACCATTCTCAAATGGCTTTGGAACGTTGCCTGGGAATTTAATCCGAAATCGCGTACAAAATGCCAATTGCTTAGGAGGTGGGATTCCCAATTGTACCACTACTAATCAAAGGTATGATCAACAAACCATCCCTAATAATACCGTGGTGTATGCGAGTAACAATATTACTATCGGAAATAACGTAAACGTAAATTCAAGTTCGAACGTCATGTTATCCGCAGAGAATTGCTTAGTCGTCAATGGCACTTTAACAGTAGGTATTGGAGCGTTGCTTGAGATCGTTACTGATGAGTGTAATTAGAAACACTTTGTATTCTTAAATAAAGAGGGGGTGCAACAGTTCTTTTCTTGTAGTTTTGAGTAACAAGAACGCTTAACTTATATCTTTCTTTGGCAAGTAACAAGCATGCTATAATCCGTTATAGAACTATAGACAGATGTCTAAAGGATCGGAATAACTCCTGGACCTGGAGAGAACTTCGCAATGTCTGCGAATCAGCTATTGAAGAATCTACGGGGCATCCAGTAGAGATCTCAGAAAGAACTATAAAATATGACATCGCAGCAATGCGGAGTAATGACATACTGGGTTATTATGCTCCTATACGATATGATCGCACGGAGAAGTCATATTACTATTCAGATCTCCAATATAGTCTTACTGAGTCACCCATAAATAAAAAAGACAAACAGGACTTGAATAATGCCTTACAGCTGTTGGAGCAGTTCATGGGTATATCCGAGATTACAGGAATTCAGACGATTCTAACCAAATTACATAATAGTATAGATCGCCAGGATGCGCAATCTTCTAAAGTCATTCTATTCGATCATCCTTTAGATGCCCCAGATCAAAAGTGGCTCTATAGAGTTTATCATGCGATCTTACAGCAGCAATGCATAACGATCGTCTATCATCCTTTCGGAAAACCACGATCCTCTAAAAAGCTAAGCCCCTATCTACTAAAGGAATATAAGAAAAGATGGTACCTCATCGCTTATGATCATGATCGGGAAGGCGTTCGTGTTTATGCATTAGATAGGGTAGAAGATGTCGGAGAGAGCTTAGAGGGTTTTATACTTCATCCAGACTTTAATGCAGATTTGTATTTTAAGGATATTGTTGGCGTCACTTTATTAGATGATAGTGAGATCGAAGAAATACGGTTTGAAGTCTTCCGTAATCAGATTAACTACTTTATTACCCAGCCTTTACATGCAACTCAACGGATAATTGAAAGAAAGGACGAATCAGTAGTATTTACAATTAAAGTGAGAGTCAATTATGAACTCATTAATGAGATTCTTTCTTTTGGAAAGGATATAAAAGTCTTATCACCAGCGGTATTAGTGAATAGAATTATAGATACCCTAAAGGAACAACGCCGACTTTACATTTAATAAAGCGTTAATCTCGTTTTTCTTAGTAGTGTCTCGCAGAATCCCGTTCAATCATTAAGAGGAAAAATAAAATATAATTTTTATCTCGTTGATTATCTGTTAGTTAAGTATTGTTAAAATTTACCATGCAAATAGGTTGCATTGTGAGATGTAGATTTGTTATATAATTTTTAAAACACCTAAACTCTCCCAATGATTGAAAGTCAGAACCTCATCCATCACCTACTAATTATCGACGAAGCAATTGACAATATTGAACCGCGAGAACTAATATATCATGTAAACCAATCTATTCATGGCATACGGACGGAAGCGATAAGAAATGAACACCAAGATCATCGGATAACACTTTATATAAGCAGTAATCGTGGACTAAGATGTTTGTATGCATCTACGACTGCCGTAATAGCACCACTAATTCATATAGAAAATTTCAATAAACTACCCTGTAAATCGAATATTTATGATGCCATAGGAGTAGGAATCGGAACGATGAAGGTCGCTGCCTATAGAGCTCAACAACCCGTAAGAAAACAGATCACTATATTTTCAAGTTGCACAGATAATATATCTCAAAAATATAGTGCATGTAATCTGAAATCTTTGGTAACTATGCTTCGGGGGCTAGGCTGGTTCTTTTCTTATGTTGGTTTTTCTGCTCTTGTTCCTGTATTAGCGAAGGAAATAGGGATTGATATGTGTTGCGTACTCAAAAGTAATAGCCAGATAAAAAGCAGAGATTCTATCTTGGGTATTCTGAAAAGACAATGGATCTTAAAAAATCCGGAAGGCTCAACTTCTATAGTATATCATAGAAAGAAAATAGAAACCGCCTAATTTTCACCTCTTTTTTTTGTCAGTTCAAATTCATGTAATATTCCTTTTTCTGGTTTGTTTGGTTTAATAATCAATTAGTTATACATTAGTATTTTATTTAATGTGTTGATATAGAACCAAATGGTAGAATCACTGATCCTACATCCAGCGCTGTTAGTTGCGAAGGGATTTGAATCTCTGGATACTTCTGATATGAGGTTTCTGCAAGCTTATCGGAATCATTTCGAAGAGGCTAAAGAAATGCATCGCACTCGTGTCTATAGACCTCAAGATTTTTTATTAGGAGGGATTCTTAATCCTGGTAGCGAGTACTTCGATATCAACGAAGCATACGCCGAAGCCTGTGATAGAATAGATTCATTCCCTTATATGACTTTGTACGAGATTCGCATGCATTTTTATTACGGACGGATAGCATCTATTTTTGATGGACTGTGCTTAGAATTACATAGAGAACTAGAAATGTATGCTCAGCAGTATCAGAAATCTCTCGTTTCTTTTACTGATACGCCAACGGCAATTAGACAGTTAGAAAGAACATCAATCTACTCCAAGATTCGCGCACTGCATCAATGCGGTCTTGGTAATAAAAAATCTAAAGCCTTTCAATTTATAATTGAAGGATTCATATCAATGCAAAGGTCAAAGGAAGTTCAAAAAGTCAATAGATAATAAGAAGACTCTTTCCAATATTGGATAAGAAAAATCGTATTTCTAAGATTTAGCTTAATGAAATCATAATAATGGCCAGAATGCCAAGGGCTATTCCAGTTATTTTATACTTATCAGCATTTTCTTTATAAAAAGCAAATCCCACTATTGAACTCGCAATTAGAATACTAATACTATTAACTGGGAAAAGAACGGAACCTTGCCATCCCTTTGAAAGTAGTAGAACTAATAGATAAATAGAGAAGAAATTTGGCAACCCCAATATCATACCAGCGACAATCTCTTTTGAATTAGGCCAAATATTTCTTTTAAATCCTCTGATAACGGTGTAAATAGCTCCAAATATTCCTGCCAATCCAAAACAGGTTGATGTGAATACGATTCCCTCTTCCGCAACAAGTCCTTCGGCCTCTACATAGAATAATATTATCTCGATAATACCACTCATTATAAATGTCAATAATGGAAGTAAGATTATAGGATCCAAAAAGGAGAGTTTTGGTGCGTCCTTAGAAGAGGGACGATTGACAAGGAATACAGCAATTAATGCAAGAAGTATTCCTCCTCCTTTAAGGATCGTCAAGGGTTCGCCATAAAGGGCAATAGCAAAGCTAGCAGGAAGGATTAAGGACATCTTTTGAATAATGGCTGTCAATGCTACACCACTCTTCTGAAAGGAAAGCGCCATAACATTGAATCCTGAGATAAATAGCAGCGCCAGGATAACCGCCCAAACAGCCCAAGGTCTATACATGAAGTCCATTGGGAATGCCCACTTGCCAAGAACAAAAGAAGCGACTATAACACAGACAAAGTAGTTGGCGACTATAGCATGAAGATTATCTATTTGGTACCGTTGAAAGCCCTTGAAGATAACAGCCAGAGCTACATTACAAAAAATACAAAGAAGAAGCCATCCCATAGAATTATAATATTTCAACCAAATATAGGTTTCTCTCTTCGCTCTGGTATGAAGACTAAGGTATATTTGACCCGACGATAATTAGAATGACAGAGATAACATTAATTGGTTGGTTAAGTGCTGGTGTTGCTGCGGGAATAGTAGGGTTTTCGAAATCTGGACTTAAGGGCATAGGTGTAATAATTGTGACCATAATGGCGCTTGTATTTGGTTCGAGGGCTTCTACAGGAATCCTATTACCACTATTAATTGTAGGAGACGTTTTGGCCGTAATATATTACAGACGCCATGTCCAGATAGGACTCTTATTCAAATTACTACCTTGGATGATGTTAGGAGTAGTCATAGGTGCTGTCATAGGCAAGGATCTTCCAGAACAAATCTTCAAACAAGGTATGGCCGTTATCATTCTATTTAGTGTCGGTATGATGTATCTGTGGGATAAAAAGAAAAATAAAACGATTCCCTCTAATTGGTGGTTTGCAGGAATAATGGGACTACTTGCAGGGATAACAACTATGATAGGAAATCTCGCAGGTGCATTTGCCAATGTATTCTTTCTTGCTATGCGATTGCCGAAAAATCAATTTATAGGCACCACGGCTTGGTTGTTTTTTATTGTTAATTTATTTAAGATGCCGTTTCATATATGGTCTTGGGAGACTATAACTACTGAAACGCTCATGATAGATGTCAAACTTGCTCTCTGTACTATTGTTGGCTTTTTTCTAGGAGTAAGAGTGATTGCCATGATTCAGAACGATTTCTATAGAAAGATGATTTTGATATTGACGGCTATTGGTGCCCTTCTAATATTCTTATAATGTAAGGAATTGAAATATGATGATCATGAATTGAATTATTTTTTGCTATATCGCATAATCAGAGACGCGTTGTGACGGCTGAATAGGGAGTGTATGGGTTCATTTTGGGCTGGTTTTATATCGTGTGCATTTTTGAGTCTCTTTGTTGCGAATGAAAAAAGGGGCAAAGGCTACAATTATAGATTGAGTTTGAGCCTACCACTTTAATTCATATTTGAATTTC
>JBLIDB010000213.1:0-8502 GCA_047634015.1 Saprospiraceae bacterium | reverse complement strand
TTTTCGAACCTCGGTGATGCCTGAGCATCAGGGAGTTGAGAATAATGGAAATATCGCCAAAAGGGCCGTTTCCCAATATTATGACTTTCTGGAGTGGACTCAATGTTTAAACATATCCTTTATACAATCTGGGGGAAGCTCTGGCATGCTTAGCATTGATATGTAAATCCTATCATTCGATTAATACATTTTTTCAATATCCATTCTTTGATTCAATATCCTATCGACAAGAATTTTCCCTTTATCAATTTTGTATAGTATCATATGTAACTTCGCCAATTTCGAACTATGATCTAATTTAACTTCCCTAATAGATTTTCCAATTTCAGGATTCTGACAAATTGAATTTATCACATCAAATATTAGCTCGTAATAGATATTGGCTTGTTTAACAGACCATTGTTCTGCTGAATAATTCCAAATAGATTCTAAGTCTCTTAAGGCAAGTTCACTTAGTTCGTATTCTAAGCTCATTTCTCAAAATTCGAATTCAGTTCCGCCAAATGTTTAACAGGATCGAAGTTCTTTACATACCCACTTCGCTCACCGGCTTCAATTGCTTCTCGCAACAAATGTATTTTTTGCTCTCTTTCATCTACCATTCTCAAACCTGCCCGAATAACTTCGCTGGCAGAGGAGTATCTTCCAGATTGTATACTCTTTTCGATTATTTCTTCGAAGTGATCTCCAAGAGTAACAGACGTGTTTTTAGCCATAACTTACAATTTGATAAGCAATATACCAATATTTGGTACCGCTTACAAGTGTGGCTTGACATTGTTTTTTCAACTAATTATCATATAACAGACACTTCCTTATCCAAGAATATCTCTTAATACCGCACCCATTCCTTCTTCAATTTCATATTACCACTTGCTTCTGGTAGTGTCTCCCACTTGTAGCCATTTTCTTGGATGTCTTGAAGTTGTTGATTGATGGCATTCTTATAGTACGAAGCATTCGAATGAGTATCGATCAGATTATTTTCTTGTATAGGATCTGAAGCCAAATCATAGAGTTCGTATGATGCAAAGCTCATGGTTCTAACATAACCCATGTCGGGCATTGAGAATCGATGTGTTAGCGGAGTCGTATCCATAGCTGCTGCCAATATCACGTGGTCGCCGATCCTCATGGACATCTCGGGAGAGGTGCGATAGAAGAACCATGATAGTGGCTTTTCTCTTTTATATGGTCTGTTCTGAAGTAATGGAAGCATACTTGTACCATCAAGGTCCCTATCTCGCGTCTGTACATTCAAGACTTCACAAATAGTCGGAAGGACATCCACAAACCCAGCAGCCTCATTGATTTCTATTGCCTTCCTTTTAAGTGCAGGCCAGTGAATAATTCCTGGGACTCTAATACCTCCTTCGTAGACGAAACTTTTAACGGCTTTGAGTCCTCCATTCGCATCCAATCGATAGGAACCATTATCAGAAGCAAATATGATCATGGTATTCTCAAATAAGCCTCTTTCCTTTAGAGAATTGATGATTCGGCCGACTGCGATATCCAAGTTTTCCACATTGGCTAAGTATTCCGCACGCTTCTGAGGATAGTCGCTATACTTTGCCACTAATGCTGGAGGTGAAGCTACTACTGCATGCGGTTCGTGGAAGGCCACATACATAAAGAATGGATCTACGGGATCATAGTTGTTTTCAAACCAAATCTCCGTTTCATCCACCAACAGTTGGCAAGAGTAACCTTTCTGCTCTCCAATTCGCACTCCGTTTCTTATAAAATTGACGGGATTCAGATGTGAGGGAATCGCATTATTTTCTGTACCCATTGAGTAATCAAATCCCTGATCAACGGGTTGTGGATGATTGAGCGCTGGATCTTGGGGCAAGCATCCTAAGTGCCATTTTCCAATATGGGCCGTTTGATACTTTTCTGCTTTGAGAACTTCTGCAATCGTAACAGCCTCCTCTCTTAGGTGCATCTGGCTTCCAGGAGGGCGGTAACTATACATCCCCATTTTGGAAGGACTGATCCCTGTCATCAATCCCACTCTCGATGGAGAGCAATTAGGTGCTGCTGCATAGAAATTAGAAAAACGAATACCATCAGTTGCTAATTGGTTCAGGTTGGGTGTTTTAGCAATCCCTCCATAACATTCTAAATCGCCATAGCCCATATCATCGGCTAGGATCAATAAGATATTGGGCTTGATGTCTTTGCTTTCTAATGTAGTACTTGTACTGCATTGCATCAATACAATAGAAATGAGGATGAGCCCTATTGCCTTTGCTATTTTAGAATGAAATATTACACTTGCTCCCTGATTCGACATCTGACTACTACTTTTATTTCAGCTTCCCTAAATAACTTTTAAATATTCTAATCTTCGTTTTACTTGTAGATCTTCCCTCACCTGCTCTGCAATATTATCCAACTGTACTGCAAATTGGAAGTCATAAGGTTTGGAATTCATCAGTACGATAGAATTTAAAATGAGCAAGGCCTCTACGGGGTCATTACATTCGTACAATGCCTTGGTCATAACACTGGTTGGGTCTTTCGTTTTTAAGAGTCCGAAATATTCTATGGCTCTTACCCGATTCAATAATTCTCCATCGGCCTGTGCCATCTCGTAAATCATCGGAGATAGTTCTGCGGCGTCGGCTCCAAAGATGCTACAGTTGATCAATGCCCAATATCGCTCCCAAGGATCTGCAGACTGAAGACTTTGTTTGATCTCAGCCTTCACCTCAGAGAAATCCGAAAGACTAAGATTCGAAACTTGAATATACTTTTCAATATTTTGCTTGTTCTTCTTTCCAAATGCTACGGGATTCTCGGCACCTTCTTTTAGAAAGTAGTGTTCTGGGAAAAATGACAGATCCGGCATGTCTTGCATCCACGAATCCAAGCGACCTCTTAAGTCCGTCACCGTTGATTGATAAGCAGGATTCTGTGCTAGGTCATTGGTCTCATATGGATCTGCCTCGATATCAAAAAGCATTTCAGGTGCCCGCTTATTGAAAAAGAAGGACTGGGTTTCATTGAGTTCGTTGGCTTCATGCAGTGTCTGCCATTCTTGGAATGCCAATTGCTTGTACCTATAATTATTCACCAGTCCATCATAATTGAATGGTTGATAACTGCGCATGTATTTATACTTTCCTTTTCGGATCGCTCTTACGTGGTCATACTTTTCATCAAATCGATCTGCGTAGCTATAGGTTTCATCTTGAGATTGCACGGCTTGATGTTTGATTGCTTTTCCTAAAAATGGACTCCCGTCTACTTCACTTGGAATCGGAATACCTGCGAGGCTCAATACCGTCGGCGCCAGGTCTACGAAACTTACAAATCCATCTACCGTCGTGCCAATTTCTTTATCCACCAAGTGTTTAAATTTCTCTGGAACGTGGACGACCATTGGCACATGAAGTCCTGTCTCATAGATGTAACCTTTGCTTCCTGGTAACACGCCACCGTGATCTCCGAAGTAGAAAACAAAAGTATTGTCCATCAATCCTTCCTCTTTCAATTCAGCCAGCACATCTCCGACTTGCCCATCCATCTGGCGGATCTTATCTCTATAGAAGGCATTGGTGTATTTGAATAATTCAGTAGATGGATGATTGGGTTGAACATCAAAAGAATTAATATCTGTCTTTAGCACATTGGCCTTCATCTTTTCTTCTGTAAAATGCAAGCGGCCTTCATGAGTCGTACCAATATTAAATACATGAAAGAATGGCTGGCCAGCTTCTCTATTCTTCCAATTCGCCTTTTTAGAAGATTCATCCCATACATTCGTGCCTTTGATGAAATTATAATCTTCCTTACTATTGTTTGTAGTGTAATATCCTGCTTCTCGAAGATAGGCTGGAAACATCATCAAGGAGTCTGGTAATGGTACAAGACTCATCCTTCTATGAAATTGAGAACCTGTCCTAGGACCATAACATCCTGAAATTAATGCCGACCGTGCAACACTACAAACTGCACCATTAGAAAATGCATGTCGATATATGAGTCCATGCTCCGCAAGAGAAGCGATCTGAGGAGTCTCTATTCCATTAGTATCAAAGAGGCTCATGTAGTGCTTAGAATTATCTTCGGAAGTGATCCAAACGATGTTCGGCTTTTCATCAAGCACCTTTTCCAATTCACATGAAAGAAATGAAACTAAAACTATAATTCCAAAAGCATATTTTACCATATCATCATTTTTTGCTTGTCTATAAATATTCAAGTTCCCTTATCATCGATTCCGTTGCTTCTTCTGATTCTATTATTTTAGGAGGTGCAACGCGCGCTTCGCAATCTCTTATACCACATCTTTCGCAAGTAGTATGTACTTCCTTGTACTTCAACATAGGATCCGATATAAAATGAAATACACTTTTTAATTTTGGAGTCACCAACAAGCCAAGTGTAACACTCACCCCAGTAGTGGAATCCAAAAAACCTGGTTTCGCAATCGAAATGCAAAGATACTCCTTGTCCGTATTCCAGTATTTGGACACCTGAGCATCGGCAAGGATTGCCCCCCCCTCCTTCTTCCCATTACTCATCCTCAATTCCTTGATGCTTGAGATAGATACCCATCGATTACAGTAGTGCTCATTGAGCTCATTATTATAAGGACTATGCAATTGTGAGAGGTGTAGATCCTTAGTCATAGTAAATGTCTGTAAATCTTTACTCCCAGTAAGACGGATAAAAAACAAGTCCTCCAAATCAAAATGGTGCGGTATTATATTAGTCAGTCTTTGCAGCAGCATCTCTCCAGTAACATTATACTTCGTCAATAAGTCTAGCAATCGGCTGGCATCCCAAGAATTATCTCTCGCGATATCTCTTATATCTGTAACGAGTGTTGCCTCATCCATAAGGAGAGCTGCCGCAAAATGTGAAGCCTTATAATTATTAAGCAATTCCTCAAATGATTCTATCCTAATGATGCTTGTAGCATAGGGGCGTTCCTCAAGTCCGAGATATTGAAAACCCAACTCCCGAGCCACGAGAAAATTGATCTGCGCTTCAGATAAATCTTGCTGGATGTAGAGAACTTTTTTCTCTTTGGAATAGTAGGAGCGGATACTTTTCAAATTATTCTTCTCCGCCAATCCGGCCAAATCCACAACAACCCCATATAACTCAGAAAGCTGATCCTCGAGAAATGCCTTTGTAAATGGAAGCGTCCCCTTTATAGAATATTCTTGCTTGAATGATCTGGCAGCATCTTCTAAATCTACAAAATAATTGTTGTGCATATCTTGATAGGAGCGCAAAGCTTCTTTATAAAATTGCGTCTCGTCTACCTGATAGTTTCTTGCAATTTTAAAAATGGTAGATATAAAGGCGTTCACCTTGTCTGGAGTTTGCGTGAATAACTCCAGTAGCTTTTCCAGGCTAATCCCAAATTTCTCCAAAGGAAAGAGTTTGAAAAACTTAGAGTTCAGCAATTCAATGATAGGCTGCAACTTTTTAGATGCATTGGTTGCCACCATATAATTATAGTCCACATGCAAGGCTACCGCGAGCTTTTTTATTTTATCAGGCTTTGGATATCGCTTGCCTTTCTCTATATCATTGAGATATGAGGTGGACAGTCCTGTTTTATCCGCGAGCTGTTGATATGAATATTGGGCCTGTTGACGTAAGTATCGAACCTTAAATCCAAAAATTAATTTAATTACTTGATTTTCTGAAAGCATCGTATCTAATTGATAATCAATGAGAAGGAAGCCCAAAATACACATTTCCGATAAATTTAAATATTTATTTGTTTAGCGGAAAATCCGCTAAACAAATAAATATTATATCTTGCGGATATATTTACATGCTCACTCAATGACACTCAATATGCAAACCACTAACACGATACAATGCCACACCATCAGTGAGATGGCTATATCTGGATCTCTACAAGAGGGATACGATACCATCCTCACTGCTGAAGCACAAAAATTCCTTCTTGACCTTCATCTAAAGTTCAATGATCGCAGGCTTGATCTATTGCAAAAGCGTAAAGAAAGACAGAAGGCTATTAATAATGGTCAGCTTCCAGATTTCTTGCCCGAGACTTCAGACATTAGAGAAAGACAATGGAAGGTTGCTCCGCTCCCTTCAGATCTTCTTGATCGACGTGTTGAGATCACCGGACCTGTAGAACGCAAGATGGTGATTAACGCATTGAATTCTGGCGCCAAGGTATTTATGGCAGACTTTGAAGATAGCAATACGCCAAACTGGGATAATAATATCACCGGCCAGATTAACATGAGAGATGCTATCAATCGCACCATAAGTTATACCAACCCCAAAAACCAAAAGCACTATAAGCTTAATGATAACCCTGCTACCCTGCTCGTACGTCCGCGAGGATGGCATCTTACTGAAAAGCATATTACACATCAAGGGGAGGCCATGAGTGGCAGTCTTGTAGACTTCGGACTCTACTTCTTTCACAATGCTCAGCCCTTAATAGCCCAAGGAAGTGGTCCATATTTCTACCTACCCAAGATCGAAAGCTACCTGGAGGCACGACTATGGAATGATGTTTTTGTTTATGCTCAAGACAGACTCGGCATACCTCAATGTACGGTCAAAGCGACCGTCCTAATTGAAACTATCCTCGCGAGCTTCCAATTGAATGAGATCCTTTATGAATTACGAGACCACTCTGCTGGATTGAATTGCGGACGATGGGATTACATATTCTCTTATATTAAGAAACTACGCAACCTGGATGGCTACGTACTTCCAGATAGAGCGAAAGTAGGAATGACGACTCACTTTATGAGTTCTTATTCTCAGCTCGTTATCCAGACTTGCCACAAGAGAGGCGTTCATGCGATGGGTGGTATGGCCGCACAGATACCAATCAAAAATGATCCCGCTGCCAATACGGCCGCTATGGACAAGGTCCGTAATGATAAACTATTAGAAGTTAACAATGGACACGATGGGACTTGGGTTGCTCATCCTGCCCTCGTAAATGTGGCAATGGAAGTATTCAACCTACACATGCCAGACAAAAATCAGATACACAACCTGAGAGAAGATGTCAATGTAAGTGCCTCGGATCTGCTCCAAGCTCCTAAGGGGACCATTACGGAAGACGGGCTCCGCAATAACATCAATGTAGGAATCCTCTATATAGAAAGTTGGCTACGTGGTAATGGCGCTGCTGCGATCTACAATCTTATGGAAGATGCTGCCACTGCAGAGATCTCAAGAACACAGATATGGCAATGGTTGCACAATGCAGCTCCCATGGAAGATGGACGCATCATTACAAGCGAATTATACAAGGCCATCTATACGGAAGAATTAGAAAAAATACAAGCTATGGTCGGTCCCGAGCGATATGCCAATGGCAGATTTGAAGATGCCGCCGGCTTGTTTGATAATCTGGTGACCAATCCAGACTTTGTAGACTTCTTAACGCTACCTGCCTATGATATGATCTCATAGTCCAGACGAAGTGCAACATGCAGGGTGATAATCCTGCGAACAAGTAATACTATACAATACTGTAACACTATGCTGTGGCAGAAGCCATAGACACAGGAGGAATCCGACATCCATAATTGAAGCAAATTGACAAATTATAACACTATCCATTTAACAAATTAAAATCTAAATCATGAGAAATTACATCACACCACAAGAGATTAATCTTCCAGAATACGAAGGATTCTTACAAGATGAACCCCAGAAAAATCACCTTATTCCTAGCATCCAAAATCAATTAGCGTAAAGTCAAATATTCTATAGAAAATAGTTGAAATCTTTATTCAAATTAAAATCTCAAAGTCATGACAAATTATAATTCTGCCCTTGACGTAATCAGACGCCTTAAGTCAAAGCATGGACAAACTTGGAATACTATCAGTCCAGAAAATGCTGCCAGAATAGGTATGCAGAACAGATTCAAAACAGGTCTGGATATTGCTAAATATACGGCGGCTATCATGAGAAAAGATATGAACGAATATGATGCCGATCCAAGCAAATACACTCAGTCTCTGGGATGCTGGCATGGATTTATCGCTCAACAAAAGATGATCGCCGTCAAGAAGCATCATGGTACCACCGACAAGACATACTTATACTTATCTGGATGGATGGTGGCAGCATTGAGATCAGAGCTCGGACCACTACCAGATCAGTCCATGCATGAGAAGACCGCCGTTCCTAAACTAATCGCAGAAATCTATACATTCTTGCGGCAAGCAGATGCCGTTGAGCTCAATGATCTCTTTCGTCGTCTTGATAATGGTGAAGACGTTCAATATGAAATCGACAACTTTGAAACACACGTCGTACCTATCATAGCAGATATCGATGCCGGTTTTGGTAATGAGGAAGCTACCTACTTGCTTGCCAAGAAAATGATAGAAGCAGGTGCTTGTGCTGTAACCACTCAGGTAGCTCAAATAAAGAATTAGGTTTGGACTATTTGCGTCATAATTGAGTGCATGTTGAGGTTTCTTTTTCTCAAAGTATCACAAACAGATCTTAGGGTACAAA
>JBLIDB010000212.1:0-8596 GCA_047634015.1 Saprospiraceae bacterium | reverse complement strand
AAGATCGTCAATAGGAAAATGGGAGAATACAAAAGGGCCCATTTCTAAAATCGTTTCGTGTAGTTTAAGTCCAGAATTGATATAACTTCGGGCTCCAAGAATATCATGGTTGCCCATAACCAATTCAAATGAAATATCTTGATACTTAGACAGCATTCTTATGAAATATTCCCAAGCGTAATTCAATTCACTATGGAATAGGTCACCTAAGAAGAGTACGCGCTTCGGACATTGGATTTTTATAAGAGCTTCAAATTTACCTAAATTGCTATGAAGAACTTGTGTTGGAACAGCAAGTCCTTCTTTTCTAAAGTGGGCTGCCTTTCCCAAATGAAGATCTGCCAAAAAGAGGATAGACTCCTCTTCCCAATAAATGGCTTTAGAACTCAAAAGTTGTAATTGTTGGCCTTCCCAATCTATTCTCATTGTATGAGTTTTATATGCATCTTTTTAATTCTATCCTCAATACTTTCACTTGATACTTTTTCCCTCATTCGATCTACCATAATAGGAAATGCAAATGGTGTTACTTTCCCAGGATAAGATATAACAATAATCTGATTGGCAATTCTATCTAAGGTCTCTCGAAGTCGCTTTTCTTCTATCTGAAACTGCATAACCTCCTCTTCTGCCTGCTGTAGGAGTAAATTGTCAGGTTCATATTCTTGAAAGACTTCGAAAAACAATGCCGCAGAAGATTGTAAATGCTTGCTCTTTTTCTCCGCGCCAGGAAAGCCTTTAAATATCAATCCAGAGATTGAGGCGATATCTCGAAATTTTCTTTTGGCCATTTCTATAGCATTGGCACTCTGCTGGATATCATGCCAGAGTCCTTCGCTTCTGAACAATTTCTTATTTATAACTTCTTCTACACATATTTCTTGATCTGACAACAGTTCAAATCCATAATCATTCATTCCGATTGTAAAACTAATAGACCGCTGTTGGGCTATCCTCCATGCCAATAGTGAGCTTAGTCCTTCATTCACAAAGCGTCCGTCATAAGGATAAAATACAAGATGATATCCTTCTCTATCTTTAAAATACTCGACTAAAAATTCATCTCCAGCAGGAACATGAGATCGTTTTTTTTGCAATTCGATCAGGGGAGACATTTTCTTTAATTCAGGACTCTTAAAATTCCCGAGATGTATCTGCTCCATCTGATATCTCAACTCATCTGATAATTGCGAAGAGAAAGACATCCTGCCACCTACCCATGCTGGCGTAAGACCAGTTTTCTTTTTTGAAGCGCGCACGCGCACTTCCATTTGACGTATGATTACCAATTCTAAAGTTCTACCACTGAAAATAAATACATCTCCAGGCTTAAGCCCAGAAATAAAACGCTCTTCAATTTTTCCGATACGCTTTCCAGACATGTACTTCACATCCATCGTGGTATCGCTCACGATTGTCCCCATAGACATCTTATGCCGTCTGGCCAGCTTTTGATTAACGATATAATATCTCCCATTCAACATTCCTACCCTATTGTACTCATCATACGCCTCAAGAGATTGTCCTCCGGTAGTTATAAATGATAGTATCCACTCCCACTCCGTCTCGTCAATGTATTCATAACAGTAAGTCTGCTTGATTTCTTTGAATATCTGCGCTTGATCAAATCCACCAGATATAGAAAGCGTTACCAAATACTGTATCAATACATCGAAGGATCTTACAAAAGGAATTCTGCTTTCTATATTGTTCCCTTCTATAGCTCTGCGCAACGCGGCTCCTTCTATTAATTCAAGTGCATGTGTCGGGACAAAGTATACTACACTCGTTGCTCCCGGTTGGTGACCGCTTCGTCCAGCTCGCTGTAAGAACCTTGCAATGCCCTTAGGGCTTCCTATCTGAATGACGGTCTCTACAGGGCGAAAGTCTACACCCAGATCTAAGCTGGAAGTACAGACAACCAATTTCAATTTGGACTTGTGCAAGGCTTCTTCTACCCATATGCGTTGCTCCTTATCTATAGAGCTGTGATGCATCGCCATTATACCCGCGAGATAGGGATATCGTTCGAGTATCGTGTGATACCAGCGTTCACATTGATTTCTTGTGTTCGTAAATACCAGCGTCGTTTTACTCCCTTTAATAATATCTACGACCTGATCTAGTAGATACATACCCATATGACCTGCCCATGGTACCATTTCTATATTTTTGGGTAGGACTGTCTTTACGAATATTTTCTTTTTTATTTTAGATTTTACAATTATAGGTTGTTGTTCTGAGTAAAATTTCCCGAAAAGGACCTTCGCCGCTTCTTCCATATTTCCTATTGTGGCCGATATTCCCCAGACTTTCAATTTAGGAATCATACTTCGTAATCGCGACAACGCCAACTCAACTTGGACGCCTCTCTTAGAACCTACTAATTCGTGCCATTCATCGGCAACTATAACTTTGAGGTTCTTAAAAATTGACTCATACTTATTTGTGGCCAGAAGTAGATGGAGGCTTTCGGGGGTTGTAATTAGAATTTCGGGAGGCTTCTTTCGCTGTTTTGCTCGCTGGCTGGAAGACGTATCTCCCGTTCGAATCTCTATGCGCCAATCTATTCCCATCAATGATGCCGCCTCTTGGGCCGCCGCTTGAATCTCCTTAGCAAGTGCCTTAATGGGCGTCAACCATATGGCTTGTAATCCATTATTGGTAGGGAGGGATTCTTTTTTATGGTGTTGCGCCAGAAATTCTATCATTATAGGCACTATCAAAGAGTAGGTCTTCCCGCTACCAGTGGCTGCATTTACAATGCCATTGTATCCTTTTAAGTAATGCTTCCAAGTTTTTAATTGAAAAGGAAATGGCTTCCAACCCTTGACTTCAAAGAACGCTACCCCCAACCCTATCTGCTCTTTATGCTTCATAGCACTTCCAATTCACTTGTTATCCCGAACGCAGTAAGCGAATCTGGCATAGGCATCTGTAAACTTCTAAAGTAGCAGTACTTACGACTGGTCTTACCCAGTATCCTTTTTGCATTAGGTATATCCATACAGCTGGAGCATTTCTTTTAAGTCCGTTAATGTATTGATCTCATCTACTTTCTTATCCTGACGCCAGCGTAACATTCTTGGAAATCTTAGGGCAACGCCTGACTTATGTCTTGTGGACTCATTGATTCCTTCGAAGGCAATCTCAAATACCAACTCTGGAACAACGCTTCTCACAGGACCAAATTTTTCTTTAGTGTTCTTTCTAACCCATGCTGTTATTTTCCCAAATTCCTTATCTGTCAATCCTGAATAAGCTTTGGTGAATGGCACTAAATTATCGCCGTCTTTTACTGCGAATGTATAATCTGTAAACAAATTTGCTCGTCGTCCCTGTCCTTGTTGTGCATAAAGCATCACCGCATCTATGGTTAGTGGATCTACTTTCCATTTCCACCAATCCCCCTTCTTACGTCCAATTTTATACTCAGAATCCAATCGCTTAAGCATGAGTCCTTCACACAAATGTTGTCGTGAATGTTCTCTGATTTCTCTTAACTCTTTCCAAGATTCGCATTTCACTATCTCCGATTTAACAATAATATCAGAGACATCACTTTCGGCTATTACGGATTCTAATCTTGCTCTTCTGTCTCTGAGTGATAGTTTTCTAATATCCTCTCCTTTATGCTCCAGTAAATCATATGCCATTAATATAACGGGAGCAGATTCCAAGATTTTCTTAGTCACATTCTTACGACCTATTCGTGTTTGTAGTACATTGAAAGTGAGTGGCAATCCTTCTCTATAAGGAAGAATCTCTCCATCTATTACGGTACCATTCGGTAATAAATCTGCCAGCGCATGATATTCTGGAAACTTGTCTGTCACCAGCTCTTCCCCTCTCGACCAAACGAATAGATTACCATCGCGCACTATAATCTGTCCTCGAATGCCATCCCATTTCTTTTCTGCCTGCCATATATTTATTTCGCCCAGCTCATCTGGGGTAGTATCAATAGCATATGCGAGATAAAATGGATACGGTCTTGAGATATCATCAAGTGGGTTTTCACTGCGTATGAGATTTTCATAAGTATGTGTATCCGGTGTCCACTTACCCATTAATCTATGAGCCAGTACATTTTCATCCAGCCCCTCATATTTCGCTACTGCACGCATCATCAACTTTTGAGACACACCGACTCGAAATCCTCCTGTTATCAGCTTATTGAAAACGAAGCGCCCTTCATAGTTCAATCCTTCCCACGCCTCAATAACAGTCTCCTTCTTTATAGATTCATCTTTCTTATCTAAACTCTTTACTATATCTATCCAATATGTAAGACTTTGATCATGCTTTTGTATTGGTGGAGGTAAGACAGAGGCAATTGTCTCTGCAAGGTCACCAACGATATGATAACTCTCTTCAAATAACCATAGCGGTATATTTGCATATTCAGCCGCCCAGAGTCTCAAGAAACTGGTTTTAACAGTACGTTTTGGTCTCCTATGCGAGAGGATAGCAATCGCCCATAATCTATCCTGATCATCAACAGAATGAAAATATTCGACAAGGGCACTTATCTTCTGATTTATCTTAGTCGTCTGATCTAAGCTATTAAAGAGCGTAGCAAATTGTTTCATAATTCTAATTTCACTTTATTGATTAGAATTAGTTGTTTCTGATTGGCCCTCTTCCTTCTTCTCTGCTCCGATTTCCAATTGCTCACCAGTATACTCGGTATCAGCATTAAATGATTCTATCCCCTTCTCCTCCAGATACCGAGCATAAATCGAAGCATAGCCATGAGTGGTAATAACTCTCTCCGCTCCAGACTCCAAAACAGCAATATTCAAATCTTTCCAATCTACATGATCTGAAAGGACAAAGCCTCTCTCAGCGCCTCTCCTTCTCCTCGCCCCTCTTAACGTCATCCAGCCAGAGGCTATGCCTACAGTAAGGGGCTTAAATCGCTTCAACCATGGGCTATTGATTGACGAAGGTGGGGCGATGATTATTCCTCCTATACATTCTTTTGCCTTCGTATCAGTAATGATCCGTGTAGTACCTTGTAATTCTATACCCTGATCTCTTATTACTTCATTAATGTTTTCGACGGCTCCATGGGTAAAGATCTTCCCAATTGAAGTATCCAATCCTTGCAATATCCGTTGCGCCTTCCCGAGAGAGTATCCAGTAATAAGTGTTATTTTACCTTCTTCGGCGTTCTTCTTCCACCATGTATTAATATCATTAAAAACCTCCTGCTGTGGTTTCCAATTATAAACTGGAAGTCCAAAAGTAGTTTCTGTTATGAAGGTATTGCAGCGTATCGGTTCGTACGCTTCTGCCAAGCCATCATTTTCTAATTTGTAATCTCCTGAAGCAACCCACACTTCATCCTTATACGCCACTCTGATCTGCGCTGATCCGACGATGTGTCCGGCAGGATGGAACGAAAAATTAACCCCATTTACAGAAATAGACTTCCCATAGTCGATTGTATTCAAATTAATCTTCCCCAATCTATACTTTATCACTGGAGCAGCAGCGGTTGTAGATAGATAAAATTTATGCCCCAATCTACTATGATCCGCATGACCATGAGTGATCAATGCCTTATCTACAGGACGCCAAGGATCTATGAAGACGTCTGCTTGTTGGCACCATATTCCCCTTTCGGTAAATTGTAATAGATTCGACGATTTTTTAGGCATATGAAAGAAACGCCTTTGCAAGTAGATTGTTCCCTACTCTTAGATATATGGTGGCGTGGTGATCTCAAACACAAGTTCTATTAAAACGTACCTTCGCACTTTATTTCTAAAAATATAAGATGAGTATACTTTCAGCATTAGAAAATCGATGTGAATCTAAGTGTGAGCTTTGTAACGCAGAGAATGAGCTGTCAACCTATACTGTTCCTCCTAAAGTTGGAGATAAAATCGATGAACAGATCGCATTATGCGCCGTTTGTCAAGAGCAAGTAGTAGAAGAAAAAAAAGACCTTGACACGAATCACTGGAGATGTTTAAATGAAAGCATGTGGAGCCAGGTTCCCGCCGTTCAAGTGATGTCTTATAGGATGCTCAATAGATTGACTACTGAGGCATGGTCGCAAGACCTAATTGGTATGATGTATATGGATGATGCCACTATGGAATGGGCACAAGCACTTGGCGCCGGAAGTGATAGCGGTGTTGTTCATAAAGATAGTAATGGCAACATATTGCAAAATGGAGATACCGTTACACTTATAAAAGACCTTGATGTAAAAGGCGCTTCATTTACTGCTAAACGAGGTACGGCCGTACGGCGTATTTCTCTCGTCATGGACAATCCAGAACATATCCAAGGGAGAATCAAGGATCAGACGATTATTATACTTACGAAGTTTGTTAAAAAATAGTCCAATTACTTTCCTTCTAATTTTTGAAGACGCATTTCTATCGTTTTGATATATGCCGTTTGCTTGTCTATCAATTCTTTTTGTTCTTGTATGCCTTCTATAAGTAGCGGTATAAATCTATCATACATAATCCCAGGATTTTCAATTTCTACTATTTCTGTTGTTCCATCTGGAAGATGCTGTACATCATGAAGATGCAATGCCTCAGGAAATACTTTCATTAATTCCTTAGGATTAAGCATCTTTCTAGTAGATTCACCAGCTTTCTTATCTCGAGTTAGATACGTGTTGATATCTGACAAGACATCCAATGAAGAGGCATTTGATTTTGCCAGTATAATTTCTGGGAAGAGGCTATAGGTAACAAAATCATTAGCTACTACATCGTCCCAATGAGTGGTAAATCCATCCTTTCCTAAATCGAGGTGAGTAAACCCCAAATTAGCTATTGAACTCGCTGGCACAACATCTCCTCCTGATATCAATAATTGATTCTCTGATGTGGCTGATATTTTTATATCTCCCCCTATATGCAGTCTACCCTTTGGCATCTTTACTATAGGGTTCTCATGAGTTCCATCTTCATCTGCATCAAGAATTAAAACATCTTGATTGGCACTTCTGTCAACCCCTTCTATTATACTAGCATCCTGATGGACAATTCTAAATTGATCATCACCATCTATTCCTACAACCCAACTTGCTTTTATACTATACTCGTCATCAAATATATGAATATCGGGATTGGGTTGTATCGAAGAAAGGTCAAAGACAATATTCGCATAGTGCTCATCATCAGTGCGTTGCAATCTAATATTTACATCTCCGCCCTCGAATACTTTCCCTCTTTTTACTTCTAAAGAATCATATTGTGCGGTCAACGTTAGAGAAGGTGAGTTAACCGTATAATCCATTTCTATTCCTTGAGCATTTATCACCCCAAATACGACTACTAATAATAATGAGTAAAATAATTTCATAGGCCTTTTGACAAGGGATCGAATAGGATTTCGAAATCTTACCTTACAAAGAAAAAAGCTCAAAAGACAAGAACTCAAATAGTTGCGCTATTTCTATAACACCGCTGCTTCATTTAATAATAAAGTCTTAGCCTGCGTATCAAATGTAGCCATGACGCCCACAGGAATCGTAAATTGCTCTGAGATATGACCAAAAGAGAACCCCAAAGCTATGGGGATATTCAAGCCTCCTAAGCGATCAATAAGACACTCTCTTAAGCTTAGTGATCGATCTCCCTCATCAGGTTCGCAATCATTAAATCTACCTAAGATAATCCCAGCTGCTTCACTCAATCTTGAGGATTGTAATAATTGGGTTAGCATTCGATCTATACGATACGGCTTCTCTCCTACATCTTCGATAAACACTAATTTATCTTTCATCTCTACTTGATATAAGGTACCACACATAGACGCAAGCAGCGTTAGATTTCCACCTACAAGCCTGCCATTAGCGCGCCCTTCTTTTAATATTTCTATTTGATGGTTTTCCGCATTACTTAATTGATATTCATCGAGGGGAGTTTGCAATAAATTTCTAATCCCATCAGTCGAGAACTCATTAAATTCTGAGCTCGCCACAGGACCATGAAATCCAATCAACCCAGTTTCCTTGTAAATACTATTTATCAATGCTGTTATATCACTGTAGCCGATCAGCACCTTTGGATTTCTCTTTATTAAATTATAATCGAGATAAGGTAGGAGTCGAGAACATCCATATCCTCCACGTGCACACCAAACTCCATCTACGGAGTCATCTTCAAACATTGCATGTATATCTTCAAGTCTTACCTTATCTATTCCTGCCAGATATCCATGTTGCTCTTTCCAATGCCTCCCTGGCTTCACCCTAAATCCAGCTTTTTCGAGATTGGCAACGCATTTCTCCAAGGCAGCATCACTCAATGAACTTCCCGGAGAAATCAATCCAATGGTATCACCTGGTTTGAGTCTTCGGGGTTTAATTATATCTACCCCCTTCGTCTGAACAACATCTTTTTGAGAAGCACAACCTACTGACAAGGGTAGTGAGAGTGCAATCGCTTTTGTAACGCTTCTTCTGTTCATTCAATAAAATTAACATTCTAAATCAATGGTTCGGTAATAAATCATATAATAAAAAAGTAAATGCGTAAGTTGGGCTGACCAACCTGTAATCAAGCTTCAACCATGATTACCCAAGACGCATTTACCCTAGGGCAAGCCCTAATAAGTA
>JBLIDB010000211.1:0-8652 GCA_047634015.1 Saprospiraceae bacterium | reverse complement strand
ACATCCGCAAAGATCGATTCATAGCAGTGGATTATCAGGGGCACAAATATTAGATAATGGAAATATATTAGTTACTGTAGGGCGAGATGGGTTTGCGTTCGAGATTACTCCAGAGAATAATGTAGAATGGGAATATAAGGTACCTTTCTTAAAAGGAGAAGAAGTTGCGCAAGGAAGCCTTCTTGAGGTAAATGATAATATAACCTTTAGATTGAATAGATATCCGTTAGGTTTTCCGGCATTTGGTGAAAGAGATTTATCACCAGATGGAACGATCGAAATTAATCCCAATCTAACTTTTTGTACTACGACTCCGAATAATAATATATCAGACTCGGAGATTCCATTTTCTATTTATCCCAATCCTTCAAAAGATTTTATAACAATTGATGGATACACTTCTTCTCTGAAACGATATTCTTTATTCGACATTTCGGGAAGAGAGGTTGTTAGTGGAGATATTAAGAAAAACAATAAATTAGACATTTCACTTTTAGAGAATGGAATTTATTGGATTCAGATTGGAGGAATAGTTAAGAAGCTAGTAAAACATTAATTTTAGCTTTACAATTTCACAAACAGTTTCGAAGAGGCACTTTGATCTGTCCAAACTTTCGCAATATATAAGCCTGGAGAAAGGTGGGAAATAAGCAACTGAATAGTCGTTTGAGGATTGAAGTCCATTGCTTTTATTGGGAGCCCTATTGAAGTAAGTATTTCAGCTTTTCTAATTGGGTGACTTCCCTCGATGGAAATTATATCATTTGTAGGATTTGGGAATATTGAAACCTCTGACGATTGGTAGTTCTCCTTAGTGGCAACCGTTATTTCGGTATAGATTTCTATCTCACTATCGATATAAATCGATTCTGTGGACGCACCTTCCTTCAGATGATGTGTTGTTCCCTTTTCTAAATTATAAAATCTATCAATATGACCAGTTGGCCATGTTATCACGATGCTATCGGCGATAGATTGGGATCCTATGCCAAAGTGCAGGACATCACTGTCCTGTCCCAAGTATCCAGTATTAGAATATATCTGTTTATATAGAATTTTATCATTTGAATACAATCTCACATGACAACCTATCCCTTCTCGATTACTAATGACTCCTTCTAAATCCAATTTTATGAAGTTGAATCCAGCGGTACTGGTATTTGACCAGAATTGATATGGATCAGGAGGATTTATTTGAACAAGTATGTCTATGAGGCCATCATTGTTTAAATCACCTTTGGCAGAAGTGAAACTTGCTTTCCCAATTAAGGCCTCCTTCTGTTGAATCTCAAATTTTGAATTTTGATTTTCATAAAAGTAACTTGAGAAACCCGAGCTGATGTATTGAGTACCACTTACGAACAAATCCGAGTCTGCGTCATTATCCCCATCAAAAAATACGGAGCGCCATGCAGTATGATTATAGGTGAGACTATATTCTTCTGCTTTTTCTAAAAATGAGGGCTCCCCGATAATTTGTGATTCGTTTATTAGCAGCCAATTGCCTTCACCTCCTGTATTAGCAATGTAGATATCAATATTCTGATCATCATTTATATCTGATGGAGTAACGCACTTAGCATCCATGAATAGACCAGTATTTGATGATTCACTTATATCATCGTATGCTCCAAATCCATTATTGAGGTATAAGGTGTTTCTTTTACTCCTATCATTGGCTATATAGATATCAGGCCACAAATCATTATTGACATCAATGAATGAAGCACAGAAAGGGGCTCATCCTCGGTCTCGGACATTATATGCATCACTCACTTCTTCAAAAAAACCTCCAAGATTAAGGAAAAGCCGATTTTGATTTTCTTCGATGGCATATAAGCTGTTTTTCCGAATACTATAATAAAGATCTAACCAACCATCTCGATTTACATCTCCCCATGTTGCTCCTATAGCTCTCTGTGGGCTGGCAGGCAGATAAACTTCATTGGTGACGTCCTTGAATATAAACCCAGGACTTTGTCTATATAGTTTACTAATTCCATCATAGGCACTTATATATAGATCTTTGTCGCCATCATTATCATAATCAGTCCAAAGAACTTGGCGAACATTCTCAAGATTATTCACAATAGAAGGTATTCTATTGAGTGTTCCATTTTCATTTGAATAAAGTACGAGCGGTCGGCCTCTTTCCGTGCCGATAGTGATATCATCCCATCCATCATTATTGAAATCTTGGAATGAAATTCCAGAACCTACTTCCCATCCGTCCATAACATAGGAAAGATTGATAGTTCGACTTACTTCTTGCATATTTAATTGAGCCTTCGTTTGCTTGGAAACGAATATCCGTATAGCAAGAATTGATAAGAGCTTAATAAAATTCATTCAATACTTCCGAATTCTAATATGACAAATGTAAGGTTTTCTATGTCCTGCAGTTTGCATTGATATCTTTCACTGTTTGATTATGGTACGAGTCATATGAGCATTTTTGGTTTTTAGTCGCAGGAGATATATGCCGCTGGCAAGATGGGTGAGGTCGATATTCTCAATCTTTTTGTCTTTCATCGAGTATAACAATGTACCATCCATAGAAAATAGTTGTGCTGCGTTAACCGCAATGTCATTACTTAAGATAGAAATTATGTCCTCGGTAGGATTTGGGAAAATTTGTAATTCCAGTTCTGAGAGTTCATTGACTCCAGTAATCAAACTCAGGTAACTTGAGTCTAGTTTATATGTAGCGTATGTATTTACTGGAATACCAGTTTCTACTTGAGGTATTGCGCTTCCAGGCCAATGAATAACTAAACTATCTATGTGATCTTCTTGAGCTAGACCAAAATGGGAGAAAGCACTATTCTTGGATGTATGGCTGGATCCTCCTTCGATTTCATGGATTAATTTTTTATCACCAATATGAAGACTAATTTTCGCCCCATAAGCATCACGATTGCATGCTGATCCTTCTAATTTTATGTTTACCCAATTATTTGAGTTTCCTTTATTTTGATAAAGGATAGTTTTTTCTCCCCCGCCATTGGCAGGTCTGTCATATACCATAGTTACAAAATCAATATCTCCATCTCTGTCATAATCACTGTATGCAGTGCCACGACAGACATAGTGATTATCTGATGCGGATATTTGTGTTTCTTCTTTAAATATAGCTTCCCCATTATTGAGATAGAGATGGTCTTTGTCAATAAACTCAGTAGGTAGAATTTCAGAAGAAGGAGTATATCCATTAGCTAGATATAAATCAAGGTCCATATCATTGTCCACATCAGCCAAGAAAGTCCCCCAACTAACCGCAAGCGTTGAATCTTCTCTAATCCACGTATTTTCTACTCCTGCGGAATCTGTCTTGTCAACATAAAACCCTTTTTCGTTTTCAAGTAGAACATTTCTTCCATTATTAGTCATATAGAGATCCATATCGCCATCTCTATCTATATCACCATTCGCTATTCCCATACAGTAGATATCTTTACGTAACCCAATAGATTGACTTATTTCTACAAACCTTCCGGACTCTTTTACATCATTGCGAAAAAGTCGATTGGGTTCTACTTGGAGGCCAAAATCATTACCCAAATAAATATCCAAATCGCCGTCATTATCAATGTCGGTAGCGATAGCTGCAAGGCCACAACCCGCTTCTTCAAGATCAAGACTTGAGGTAACATCTACGAAACTTAGATCCCCCCTGTTTTCATACATGCGATTGGAATAGCAAGTATGATCGAAATCAATAGTATTGCCTTCATCATCTTTTATCAGCCTGACCGCTTCGACATAGTTGTAGACATATATATCGAGATCACCATCTAAATCATAATCGAGTAATACTGATCCTACGGATCGAACATTATCTAATACTGTCTCAATCGCTCAGACTTCGCGAAAGGTGTTATCTCCCTGATTATGAAGTAATAAGTTTTTAGCTAAGCCACCTTGCTCGAAAATTGTAGTAGAAATAAAAAAATCTACATAGCCGTCATTGTCGAAATCTCCAGCATTAACTCCGGATGTATAATAATTGCCAGATACGATTATTCGAGAAGTGAATGATATATCATGAAAAGTACCATCTTGATTGTTTAGATAGAGTTTGTCAGGACTGGCGCCTCCTGTAAGATACAGATCATCATAACCATCATTATTAATATCTGCAAATGCACAACCGCCTCCAGTGAATTGACGCTGTTCGTAAACATGGCTTATACCTGCTTCTATTTGAACTTGATCAAAAGTTGGGCAAAAAGCCCAAACGGACAGAGTTGTATGAGAAGCAGAACAAGCGACTTTAAAGAATGATTTCTGTTTTTCTGTTCCAACAACAATGCTTTAATTTTTAGAATTTATATGCAAGTAAGAAACAACAATACGAGAATCGAAGATCTTTTTTGGTCAAATTGAATTTTTTAGGTAAAACGCCCAAAAAGAACCAAATATCACCCAACACAGCCCAATTGCGGTCTAAATGTTGAAAGTATCCGACTATTCGAGCTTTTATTATCAGATATAATTCATATTTGCGGCTTCGGAAACGCTATGTTTCTGTTAACTATCTTTTAATAAATTCAAAAAGTAATATGAAAAGACTTTCACTCTTTTTAGGATTATTTCTTTTTTCAGTTGGAACCATGTTGGCTCAACGTACTGTAACAGGTACCGTTGTAGACAATACTGGTGAAGGACTGATCGGAGCAAATATCTTAGCAAAAGGAACCACCACAGGAACGATAACCGACCTTGATGGTAGTTTCTCAATTTCAGTACCAGATGGTGCTAACACACTTGTATTCAGTTTTACTGGGTATGAGTCACAAGACATTGACATCACTGGACAGTCAGATGTTTCCGTAATATTAAGCGAAGGAGAGCTATTAGATGAAGTAGTAGTAACCGCCTTAGGTGTAGTACGAAGCGAGAAGGCTATCGGCTACGCAGTTCAGGCAGTAGATGGTGACGCTATCTTGAAGTCTGGTGCTTCCAGTGCAGTCGATGCACTAGTAGGTAAAGCAGCGGGAATCCAAGTAACAAGATCTTCTGGATCAGTCGGTGGCGGATCAAGAATTTTGATTCGTGGAGTAACTTCTATGGTAGGTAATAACCAACCGCTCATCGTTATTGATGGAGTTAGAACAAACAATCAGACACAACTTTCTCAATCTGAGACCGCTGGTACATCTGCTTCTAATAGATTGATGGATTTGAATCCTGAGGATATCGAATCTATGAACATATTAAAAGGAGCAGCGGCGACAGCATTATATGGTACTGCTGGTGCTGCAGGAGTAATAGTTATAACTACTAAGAAGGGATCAACAAAAGAAGATTTTAGCGTTGATTTTACTTCTTCTGTAGGATTTGATAATATTACCGAGACGATAGGCCTTCAAGATATCTATGGACAAGGAAGATTAGATTCAGATGGTAATCCATACTGGAGAGGACCTGAAACAGGTGAATCTGGAAGTTGGGGACCGAGAATTTCTGATTTAGAATATGCTACAGATCCGAATGGCCCTTTAGCTCCTAGAGCAAGCTCATTTGATGCGGAAGGAAACTACAAGTTTGATAAGAACGGATACTTAGTTCCGAGAGGACAAGGAAACGGACAAGCAGCAAATACCTATGACAATACAGTGCCTTTTTTCCAACAAGGAAATACTTTTACGAATAGCTTAGCAATCTCTGGAGGTGGGCAAACAGCTTCTTTTAGATTGTCTATGTCTGATTTAAGAGCTACAGGAGTAGTGCCTAATGAAGAGTACAATCGTAAGACGGTAAAGTTAAGCTCCCAAGTGAAGCCTACAGATGCCCTTACACTTAGTGGATCAGTTAATTATACCAAGTCTGATCATGTAAGAATTCAGCAGGGATCTAATACATCAGGATTATTACTTGGATTGTATAGAACACCTTCTTCTTTTGACAATGCCAATGGCTTTGATCATAGTGCTGCTGTAAACGAAAACTCTACGCACCAGTTTCCAGATCTTAAACAGAGAAACTACCGTGGTGGTGGAGGATACGATAACCCTTATTGGGTGATTAATAAAGCGAAGGGTGTTGAAGATGTTCATAGGACATTTGGAAACGTAAAAGCGGATTACAAATTGCATAGTTGGGCTACGCTTGGATTAAACTTAGGTTTTGACCTTACAAGTGATGAGCGTAAGCAAGATTTTGATATTGGATCAAGAACTAACACAGGTGGGCGAGTGCGATTAGATGACTTCAATACGAAGCAATTTGACTACGTGGCAACATTAACTGGTTCAGGACAATTGTCTGAAAAGGTTGGATTGACATATTTGCTTGCAGCAAATGCGTTCTCATTTAATACAAATCGTACAAATACTGTAGGAACAGGCCTTGTAATTCCTGGTTTTCTTGATATCAGTAATACGCAGCAGATTACTTCTTTTCAAAACAGAAATAGAAATACACAGGTTGGATTTGTGGGTCAACTGGAAGGAAGTTATGATAGAATGCTTTATCTGACATTAAGCGCAAGACAAGATTATGATTCAAGATTGGGTAATCCTGATGATTTTGTATTGTCAAATACAGGATTTTTCTACCCGTCAGCATCTATGTCATTTGTATTCTCAGAATTGATGAAAGATAACGGGCTGTTATCTTTAGGAAAGCTTAGATTATCATGGGCACAAGTAGGAAGTCCTCCTCCTAATCCTTATTCTACAGCTTCTGTTTATACGACTCAGTCTATTTCAGATGGATGGGGACCTGCTATTAACTTTCCTATTGCAGGAAATACTTCATTCGATCAGTCAAGTAGATTGGGAAATCCAAATTTGACTCCAGAATTAACAACTACACTTGAGGTAGGAGTTGATCTTCGTTTCTTCAATGGAAGATTAGGATTGGATGCAACTTACTATAATGGTACTACTGAGGATGCTATTTTACCAGCATCACTACCATCAAGTACAGGTTATCAAAGTGTATGGCTTAATAGTGGAAAGATGACATCTCAAGGTGTAGAAATAACACTATCTGCATCTCCTATAGAAATGAGCAACTTCGCATGGAATACACAAGTGAATTTCACGAAATCTAAGAATGTTGTAGAAGAGCTTGCACCGGGAATAGAACGTTTATTCTTGGCTGGATTCTCTTCAGCAGGTTCGTATTTGGTTAAGGGAAATCAATATGGAGCTATTTTTGGAGGAGCATATTTAAGAGAAGAAGCAGGAACTGCTTCTGATCAATCTTTGAATATTCCTGGAGGAGCAGTTGTTATAAATGATGATCCTTCATCTTCAGAATATGGATTTCAAGCGGTGGATCCAGTACAAAGAGCAATCGGAAATCCAAATCCGGATTTTATAATCGGTTGGAATAACCAATTTTCTATTGGACGTTTTTCTGCTAACTTCTTATTGGATTGGAGAGAAGGTGGAGACCTTTGGAATGGTACAGCATGGGCGCTTTCATTTTTCGGAAGATCAGAGTTGACTGCTGAAACGCGTGAAGAGTCTGCTACGCCTATTCAAGGTGTACTTTCTGATGGAAGTGCTAACAACATTCCTGTTGTTAGAGATCGTAGTTACTGGACTTCTTCTTTAGGAGGATTTGGTGCTGTAGGAGAGCAATTTGTTCAAGATGGTGGTTGGATTAGATTAAGAGAGGTTGGAATGTCTTATAGCCTTCCTAAGACTGAATTTATGAAAGGAGGATCTATCGGAATATCTGGTAGAAACCTATGGTACACTAGTGACTACGACGGTATCGATCCAGAAACAAGTTTGACAGGAACAGGAAATGGACAAGGCTTTGATTATTTCAATATGCCAAGTACAAAGAGTGTAATTGTCAAATTGGCCCTTAACTTTTAAAAAGAGAATAGAATGAAATTATATAGTAAAATACTTTTAGCTATTGCCTTTTTATTTCTTGCGCAAAGTTGCGAGGATATAATAGGAGGTGATATAAATAGAGATCCGAATAATCCTACATCTGTACCGGTAACGGCACAGACTGCGAATATTCAAATAGCACTTGCTGATAATTATGGTGGTAATTTTTCAAGGTTCAATTGCATGCTTTCACAACAAGTAGAAGGTGTTGCTCGTCAATGGTCATCGTTTAATCAGTATACAGGACTTACTCCTAATAGATTTGACAATGCTTGGAATGGGGTGTATGAAAATGTACTTAATGAATTGCGCATTGCTAGAGCGAGTACTACTGAAAATGGATTTAACCATTACGCTGCAGTAGTTGATATTTTGGAAGCCTTCACTCTAATGATGGCTACAGATAACTGGGATAATATGCCATACAGCGAGGCTGTAAAGGGATTCGAGAATATTAATCCTGCATTTGATACGCAAGCATCAATTTATGATGCGCTTAATACATTTTTGGATGGAGCTATCTCTAAGTTGAATGGTCCTCAAGGTGGTATTGCGCCAGGAAATGAAGATGTATATTACAAAGGTGATATGACTAAGTGGATGGCCGCAGCACATGCTATTAAGGCAAGAGGCTTACTTCACTTTGGTCAATATGTAGCAGCAGCTGCAGAAGCCAAGCAAGCTTTTACAAGCTCAGATCAGAACATGGGTTTTGTTTACCCGGATGCAAATCAAGGTGCTCCATGGTACAGATTTAATGATGGTAGAACTGGTGATATTGAATTTCACCCTA
>JBLIDB010000210.1:0-8751 GCA_047634015.1 Saprospiraceae bacterium | reverse complement strand
TAGGTCTGTTGTTTGCACTGCGAGTCTTATTTTCTCTTGTAATTCGGCGACAAACCCCTCTTCTGTATGTGGAAGTCCTACTCCATCGCAGTAGCCTTGAAGTAGCGCGCAACAAGATTCCCAGTCCAGTAGCTGTGCTCTAAAATCAGCAAATTCTTCTGACCCATTTATAAAGAGGTCTCCACTGCGTAAGGCATCAGCAACATGAGATAATACGGCAACCTCTAACTCACGACGTTTCAACAGAAGGCTATCATTATGCCGACTCTCTACATATGCAAGTTAACGTTGAGTCAAAAAATCTAAATCTACATTATAGGGAAGATGTTCTTTTCTAAGTTGTCGGTGCTCTCTAATAAACTCAAAGGCTTTTAGAAGACTGTCATCTTGGGTGGTAGATTCTATTTCTAATAGACTTAATCATTCAAAGATGATGCTACGTTGTGCTTTGTGTTTTGCCCAAAGCAAGGGGAAGTGATTGTTGGCGTGATAAGCTGCCAGCATTTGGTACTGCTGAGTTAGATAATCTACACCACCACTGCTTTCTAAAATAGTCCTAACGTTCTTCCCTAAAGCGGCGTCTTTACAAGAAGGAGTAGCTTGAAGAAGCACTTGATTAAAGACGCTCATCATTTGCTCTTCCCACTTGCGATGGTGTTCATGAATCAATTTCAATTCCTCTTTTGCCCTACGGTGTAATTTTCTCATTCGCTTCAAAAACATATTTATCAGCTCATCACGAGTAGTAGTCTGCCTATGATATAAGAAGCAAAGCAGCAACGTATACCGTTTCTCCGAGTGGCTAATATCCTTCATGTCTCCAAGTTCTAATTGTTCCGCCTGAGCAGCAAATTGACGCACCTTGGTATGTGGAACTTGGATAAGTATAGTGCCTGGTTCTATAATCGAACATAACCACTTGATACGTTGTGACCACTGCCTCATTTGTTGGATTGTGGTTTTTCCTGGAGTGTTTTTCATCTGAGTAAACCCACTTTGCCTGTTGACTTCTCCGACAATCAGTAGTTCATTCAAGGCCTCTTTTTGTGAAGCGTCTAAGGAGGAGGCAACTTGTTTATATATCTGCTCATGTACTCCTTGTCGGATGTGCTTCACTAAGCGTTCAATGGTACTAAAAGCTGGCAACTCATATCGATTATCTGACAACGCTTCCAGTGCAGCATTGATTAAATCTGCTGGATCACTCATGGTATAAGCCACTTTACTTACTACATCTATTATAATGTGCTCCGCCTCTGCCGACCAAGATTTCACTTGTAGATACGCTCTTATAAATTGACGATATCTATAGAATCGTTTTTTATTCAAGGCATCTTCTTCTAAAGGATGAATTTCTTCTGAGAGCTCTATATGATCACGTAAATAACTAATAATCGAGAGCGGAATATGATGAACAAGAGTGGTTCGTCCTAAATGTTGATGTGTTTTGAGCAAGACTAATAAAGTAAGTTTACCTTTTGGATATCTCGTATTACGACTAACGAAACGTATCTCGTCCTTTGTTGGATTGAAATAGGTGTTCAGTGCTGAGGAGGTGTAATCCTTTCTAAATATCGGATATGCCGTTTTTTCAATCAAAGTCATGAATGTAGAAATCAAGGGTTCAATAAAGTGTCTAAAAAAGGGTGTGCCAAAACCAGCATGCAAACCCTTGTAAATAAGGGCTTTAGCTTCTATAAAATTAGTATCTTAGAAAGAACTCTTTTTTAGACACCAATCCAGCACATGAAAAACAAAAACAGAGCAGCCATTTACATGCGCGTGTCTACTGCCAGTCAAAAACATGACTTGCAAAAAGATGGATTAGAAGCTTATGCCAAACGGCAGGATTAGAAATTGTAGAGCAATACTTGGACACGGCTGTATCAGGAAGATAAGAAGGGCGACCATCTTTGAAAGCATTAACACAAGCGGCTTGTAATCACGAATTTGATACCGTACTTGTATGGAAGTTTGATCGCTTTGCTCGCAGCGTAACTCACTTGCTTCGAGCCTTAGAAGAGTTCAACCACTTAGGCATACGCTTCATTAGTGTCCAAGATCAAGTAGATACCAATAGCCCTATGGGGAAGGTCATGTTTACAATTATCGGAGCCATGGCAGAATTAGAATCTTCCCTCATTAGTGAGCGCGTTAAAGCGGGTATGGCGGCAGCCAAAACAAGAGGCAAAAAGTTAGGGAGACCGAAAACACCTCCGTATCTAAGAAAAGAAATCGAAGACTTGGCCCGTAACACCGAACTAAGCATTAATAAAATTAGAACAGAAACTCACAACAAGGTAAGTCGTGCTACAGTCGGGCAGATTGTTAAACAAATAAGAACCCCAAAAAAGGCCTAACCATTATTAGATTCTTCGTGATGTGACAACTTTTTACACGTATCCCGATAGTACCTAGTACAATAATACCTCATTGAGCTTCCCTCTATCCACTGTGGGATTGAGATGACAATAGCGGTTTATAATTCTTTCTGTGGATAGATTAAGGAAGAAGCACACCATCGGATGGATGGTTGCATTCGGCGCCTTGGGATACCAGTGATCCTCGCTACAGAATGATTCCGGAAGGATCAATTCTATTGGCTTTTTCATTAGCTAAATTGATAATAAATGTCTTAGTTATGAAATTGTTGGTTGATTCTATTGGCTTCTATAATAGAGCATCAATTCGGGAATAAAGATGTAGACAATTATATTAGCATATCACCTTTTTACTGCAATTTATTTATACCTAAATTTAATTAGGGAAACGACTTATTAGACCTTTTTTAGAGAATATGGCCATGATTAACTTGAAGCAAAAACCATATACTATTGATAATCAATCTGTTATTTCACGACATTATATCAACAGCATTCTTTTTTGAGTATTTGGCGGTTATTTTTTTCTTCAATAGATATAATTAATAGAAAATTGGTGCATATTTATATTACTAATTTAAATGAGCCACGAAGTATTTAATAGGTTCTATTGTTCATAAAATAGTATGTTATCGCGTTTTTTAGGCAAAATGAAAAAGCTAATCGAATTGACTCATATCGAGTCGTCAGTAAGAGAGACGTCTAAGTCTACTCATATTCTTCTACCAGCCGCCGGAGCGAAGGCTGACATTTCTTTATTATATTTTATTTATCTAACCCGTTTGTGGTTCATGCTGATAGGCATGGGGCTGCTTGTCATAGTTTAATTCTAAATATAGTAATATGTCAAAATCACGCGTTGTCAAGGATTATGAAAAGCTGCCTGAAGAAGTCGTCGAGCAGCTTAAGATCATATATCCTTGAGGCTTTCGTAAGCATTTAGTTTCGTTTACTAATAGAGATGGCGACCATAAAAAGAGCCTTCCTTTCGAAACAGAAGACTACTACTATCTTATAAGAATATCAGCAGAAAAAGCAGAAGCAATAATTGAAGAAGATTATGATTATGATGGAAACCTAAAGTCAAAAGTTAAAAAGTCATATGAAGACAAATATGATGAGGAGGACTTCCTAAGCGATTTGAATGCTAACGCGGACAATGATTTAGGTTACGATAGTGATAACTTAGACTCTTGATAAAGCTCAGTGAAGCTTAAAAACATGAAGTGATTTTTTTAATAAAAAACCTATTTGAACTAAAAATGAAAGACAGAAACTTAACAAAGGAAAATCAACCTAAAAAAGACGCATTGAATTTCGATGAACAAGCAAAGAAAAGAGTTTCGAATAAAAAGAAATACAGCAATAAGAAATATTGGATCGATCAATCGGAAGATGAATCAGTAAACGATGAGGATTTGATAGATTTTCTAAAGTTTGAAGAGGAGGAAGAATAAGGAATGAAGAATACATTCAAGGACTTAATAGACCAGTCCTACTACTTCCCTCAAGAGGGATTCGATCTGCGAGATGGCTATCTTACATTTCACGGGGTTTCATTAAAGCATCTGATTCAAAAGTATCAAACTCCCTTTAAGTTGATGTACCTCCCTCGGATTGGTGAGCAGATACGAAAAGCAAGAAACCTATTCCGACGAGCCATTAAAAAACACAACTATAAGGGTAAGTATTATTATGCCTATTGTACAAAGTGTTGTCACTTTTCACATGTAGTAAAAACCGCTACCAAAGAAGATGTTCAACTCGAAACTTCATCAGCCTTTGATATTGATCTTATCTACAAATTATTGCATGAGGGTGATATTAGTAAATCAACGATTATCATCCACAACGGCTATAAGACACCCGATTATCTTCAGAAAATCGTAAAGCTCAATAAGGATGGGTTTAAAAATTCGATATTAATTTTAGACTCAAAATCAGAGCTTGATCGAATTATGCCTCATTTGGAAAGGTTCGATAGTAAACTTAAAATTGGCATAAGAATGGCGATCAATGAAGAACCACAGACCGCCTACTATACATCGAGACTGGGGATTGCTTCTGGAGAAATTCTGGAATTTTATCACAAAAAAATCAAAGATAAGGAACGTCTGGAACTTAAGATGTTTCATTTTTTTATTGATTCTGGGATTAAAGACAATATGTATTACTGGGGTGAATTTCAAAAAGCGCTGAAATTGTTTGTAGAGCTCAAGAAGCTATGCCCAGAGATGAAGGCGCTAGATCTTGGAGGGGGATTCCCTATCAGAAACAATCTGGGCTTTGAGTACGACTATGAGTATATAATCAACGAAATAGTAGGAAGCATAAAGGAGGCTTGTGAAGAAGCAGAAATCGATGAGCCCGATATATTCACAGAATTCGGAAAGTACACTGTTGGTGAAAGTGGGGCGATCATTTTTTCAGTCTTGGAACAGAAAAAGCAAAACGATTCAGAGATATGGTACATGGTCGATAATAGTCTGATGAATACGATTCCTGATGCTTGGTCAATATTAGAAAAATTCATTCTTCTTCCCATTAATAAATGGGATCATGAGTACGGCCGTGTAAATATCGGTGGGATCAGTTGTGATCATTCTGACTATTACAATTCTGAAGAACTCAATCAACAGATCTTCTTGCCTCAGTATGAAGATGGAGAGTCCGAACCTTTATACATAGGGTTTTTTCACACTGGAGCTTATCAAGATGCTATCAGCGGATATGGTGGCATTAAGCACTGTTTGATTCCTGCACCTAAATTGATCATTATTGATAGAGATGAAACTGGAAATTATGTCGACTATGTATATCGAAATGAGCAGACCGTAGATGAGATGCTTGACATCTTGGGATATTAAATTAATAGGTAGCGATTTGCACTATGAAAACGTTTGCAGGAATTGAACCAAAATATGCCGATAAGGCATCTGCACAGATATATCTGCAGTCCATTAATTATGACGGCACGAGTACTTGGGGGAAAGGAGCTCATCTAGGTTGGTCAGCTTTTCTTGATGCAGCGGATAACATGGAACTCTATGATATCGAAACAGATAGCGAAGTCTACAAAAAAGGCATTCATGTTTTAGATGAAGCACCACAATTCAGAAGTCCTGAGGAAATGTACGAGTATACCTTAAAGCATACTCAATCATTATTAGAATTGAATAAATTTTTAACCTTCTTTGGTGGAGAACATAGTATCAGCATAGGTATTATAAAGGCTTTCTATAAGAAACATAGTGATCTAACCGTCTTACAAATTGATGCTCATGCAGATTTGCGTCCAGCATATAACGGCACACCATTTAATCATGCTTGTGCTGTTTATGATGCGAGCAGGCATACTAATCTGATTCAAGTTGGCATTCGCAGTATGGACATTAGCGAAAAAGAGCACATGAATTGTAATAAGACTTACTTCGCTCATAAGATAATTGATAGTGATGATTCTTGGATGGATCGCCTCGTCGAACAAGCCTCAGGCCGTGTTTACATCACAGTAGACCTAGATGCTTTTGACTCATCGATTATGCCAGCTACTGGCACTCCAGAGCCCGGAGGTTTAGATTGGCGGACGATCACCAAACTTTTAAAGAAAGTATTTCAACAGCACAATGTAGTTGGTTTCGACATTGTAGAGCTTGCACCTATACCTGATATGAATGCACCTCAATATTTAGCAGCAAAGCTTTATTACAAAATGCTCTCTTACAAATTTTATAATTCTAATAAACAAAATCTTAAGTAATGGTTAAAGGTCCAGTTTCAAGCTTTATTGAACATCACTATCGTCACTTCAACGCCGCTTCACTTGTTGATGCTGCTAAAGGATACGAAGAGCAGGTTAATAATGGGCACTCTATGATGATCACACTCGCTGGTGCTATGAGTACTGCTGAACTTGGCCTGTCACTTGCAGAGATGATCAGACAAGATAAAGTTCAAATTATAACTTGTACTGGAGCTAATCTTGAAGAGGATGTATTCAATTTAGTGGCACATGATCACTATAAACGCATCCCTAATTATCGAGACCTATCGCCAGAAGACGAGAAAGAGCTCTTGGATCAACATTTTAATAGAGTAACAGATACCTGTATTCCTGAAGCGGAAGCTATGCGTCGTATTGAAGGGCATATTTACGATGCTTGGAAACGCGCAGACATGGCTGGAGAGCGACATTTCCCTCATGAATATTTTTATCAAATATTAAAAAGTGGAGAGCTCGTAGACAAATACCAAATAGACCCTAAGGATAGTTGGCTACTCGCAGCAGCAGAGAAGAACCTACCGATTATTGTACCAGGTTGGGAGGACTCGACATGTGGTAATTTCTTTGCATCATATTGTATAGAAGAGAAATTACGACCGCAGACAATGAAGAGCGGAATCGAGTATATGACTTTCCTCGCAGATTGGTACGGTAATCATGCTGGAGATAAAGGAGTTGGATTCTTTCAGATTGGAGGAGGCATTGCTGGAGATTTCCCAATATGTGTTGTTCCTATGCTGCACCAAGATCTCGGGCGTGAAGTCCCTATGTGGTCGTACTTCTGTCAGATTAGTGATAGCACAACAAGTTACGGTTCTTACTCAGGTGCTATTCCTAATGAAAAAATCACCTGGGGAAAACTCAATGTTGATACGCCTAAATTTATAATAGAATCTGATGCCACCATCGTGGCACCATTGGTCTTCGGCTATGTTTTAGGTTGGTGATATATCTTCGACTATTGGTCAATGAATAGCAGAACTCTTTTGCATCACTTATAGGAATCTGAAAGATTCCTAAGTTGTACTTAAGTATCTCTACTTAACATAACAAAAGTTATAATCTTTAGCTCGCTCCCGAGGTCGCGTGGAAGGCCTTTCCTTAAGTATTATATATAGAAAGTTAAACGCGTCAGACAACTATGTAAGAAGAAGGAAATGACAGTGAAGGAGATTTGTGAATGGGCAGGAATCTCTGGACGTTATATAAGTATGGCTCTTAAATATGGGCTACGACAGCTTACGTTTCAGTTTTCGCTTATTGGTCGGAATGTTAAAAGTAATACAATGAAATCCGCCACCGCGAATATTAAGTCGATCAGGATTGAGCTGAACTATTTCGTGTTTCGGGAAACAGGACTGTAAAATAGCTCGTGCTTTTTCATCCTTTAGCCGTACAGATTCAGGCATTCCTTCAAGGAAATATCGAGCGGCGATAATGCACTTATTTCCAATTACAAAATTTAAGTAACTGGCAGGTAGTGCAACGGTATAGGATTGATTGATGTTTGGAGGAGTAATCTGTTGAAATTTCAGTTCAGCAGCAGGCACTCGGACTATATTCAACTTGGGTTTTTTCCACGCTTGCAAGCGTTCAAAGTTTTCTTCCATTCTTTTGTGATTCTCAGCATAGATTGGATGTTTGCTGCGATCCTCAGACTCCACCTCTGCCAATAGAACCGTGTTATAATTAATGAACCGACAAAATTCGTCTACATGCGCACCTGAACCATAAGGATATATATCTTTAAAAATAGGCCCATTATTAAACGGTTCATCTTCTATAAGCCCATTTTCCAGCCATAAGACTTGCTTTACTGCAAAGCCTTTTTTCAATTGCTTTGTCAACTTCTTTTTATTCCAGATTCCTCGTGATACATTTTTAAAGTATGCCTCAGTAGTGATCAAAAGTCCTTCCCCGTTGGATTCACGAGCGCCCCCCAGAATCTGCACCTCACTATTTATGAGGGGCATTTTCAGTCCATTGGCTATGGCACGAGCACTGGGTTCACGAATTTTTTTGGGAGAAAAAAATTCTACTGCGCGTAACTGCCCACGCCCATTTTTTAGAATCGCCGGACCTACATCTCGGATCCATTGATCTACCTCAGGTACAATAGCATACTGAATATGCTCAGTGTTCGCTTTCGCTAAACTTTCTTGAGCTTCTTCAAAACGCCCTCGGTCTTTAAGGATGATCCCCACGGACTCGTATTTACTCAATTCAACTATCAACTCTATGATGTAAGGACGCGGACTATATACCATCATGACCCGATCATTTTCTTCAAAGTCGGATATCAGTTGGAATTCATACTCAGAATGGTACCAAGTGTAGCTCATCCAGAAGAGTATAGACATTAAAAAACCCGCTCCAGAGAGCAGGTACCTTGATCTTTTTATTTTCATGACTTTCTCCTGTCTATAAACGGCCTTTTAAAAATGGTTTAAGATTCTGTAACGATGCTTCACACCTCTATCCTGTCGCTTTTTATATGGACTTTTTGAGTCAATATTTATTGAATGTAATGCTATATTCTAACATTGTATGTTAATGTTTTTCTTGCCTGACGGGGTAAAAAGCGCT
>JBLIDB010000209.1:0-8760 GCA_047634015.1 Saprospiraceae bacterium | reverse complement strand
AGGAGATTCTAACCCATAGTCTCCAGCAAGAATTAGTAGCGCGTTTCTTTTAGAACTCAATGGTAATGAAGATGAGATAATAGATTCAAGACTGTCAATATTCCAATCTTGACTTAAGGCATCTGTTGTGACTACAAAGAATGCAGTACATCCTAACAATAATAGGAACACCCGGCTTCTTATCCCGTGATACCAGACCTTTAGATTCTCCATTGACAACAAAATAACAGAAATTATATCTTTTAAATCCTACATCAACATGTAGTATTACAAACAAGAAAATCAATGTCCATTTCAAACCTACGAGTGCTCCTACCCAGTAGTCTTACTCTTCTAACAAAATAATGATATCAATTCCGAGCGACTTTTAATATCACATTTCATATAAATATTACTGGCGTGGTATTTTACAGTAGTTGCGCTGATATCTACTTTCTGCGTGATTTGTTTGTAGAAACCACCTTTTACAAGTTCTACTAATACCGTGAATTATTGGCCCGTAAGCCGTGTTTCAATTTTAGATTCAATACTTACTTTTGATAAAAATTCTTTGTCGGAAGAAGCTTCAAAGTTCGTAAGCGTAATCTTTATGGTCGTCAGTAGGATTCTATCCTGAAATGGCTAGCCGAGAGAACAATAAGGACTAAATTGTTTGGCAGCAGACAAGGCGTAGTCATCATAAAATGAGGTCAAAAAAATGTACCAGATCTGATACTTCACATGAATAACTTCAGTAATATTTCCAAATCCAAGTGCAATGGATCCTTCTCCTTCAGCTATCTTACGGCTACAATAAGCAAATGAAACTGTCCCGTATGAGCATTGGTAATATCTACTGAACTAAATAAACCTCCTCAACAGGCACTTCGATTTTTACCCCAGTGAAGTATCGTGTCTCCATCTACCATATTTATTTGATCGATGCCCAGTGTTATAGTTTCGGGATCAGTGGTGGTATGGCCGTGAACTATGATTAGAGAGATAATAAAATTAATAATACTATATTTTTTAGATAGCCTTCTATACGACGTTGACAATCTGAAGTAGTCGCATTTCAAAACCTTTTCTAATTAACCCCGCAGTATTCTTAGCATCTATCTTAAGCAATAGATTCTTATGATAGGAGAATACAGTTTGCGGACTTAAGTAGCGCTCGCTGGCAATCTCCTTAGTATTATGTTCGTAGGCTACAAGGGTGATAATTTCTAATTAACGGGGAGAGATGAGCGGTTTCATTTTCTAATATTTAATTGTTCAATTAAGGAGTGTTGATATGATTTTCTATCGTTTGATCTAAGTGCAGCAACTCACTTTCTAAGGCATGTAGGCCTCGGCGTAGTATGTTCCAAGAGTCCTAATTCTTCCACGGTTTCGTCGATGATTTCTAATAGTTTCTCAATCATAACACTGAGTTGCTTTACGTTAACAACCTAAAACCTACCCATTCAATTAGTATTGAAAGAATCCTAGACTATCTATGACTGCTTTAAGAAGAAACAAAGAGAGCAAAGGCTTGTAAACAAGCATACCTAATAAAATCGTGACTGATCTTTCGCAACAAGTCCTAAGAATATGTTCATTAGCTACATCGCCAATTATGAAGGAGTCCGCATTTATGAATCTCCCCGCTTAGGCCATGGCTATAATAGTGGTGGTATTGCTTTGCCTGGGTTAGGCATAATACTTGGCGTAGGTGCATATTCTAAGAAATTAGATCTGGGCTTAGTGCAACATGAGTATGGTCACTTCTTACAATTTAGACTAATCGGTTGGTTGCGCTTTTACCTGCTGGTAGGGATTCCGAGTCTTTTAAGCGCATGGACGAGATGGCATAAGAAACCACATCAATTATACTGGACAGAATTATGGGCGAATCATCTGGCTTCCCAGCGCTTTCCTGCGCTATTACAAGCGATCGATTCGGTTCCCTCAAAGCGAAATTTCACCAAGTACTAAATGGTGGCTTGGGATAAAATAATCACAATTACATACCTTACGAATTCATACTATCTTGAATATTTTTTCTATATAATATTTATGTGAATATACCTAAGGCGCGATCTTTTTCCAATCTCTACCCATACTATCAGGCAGGCCTGAAAAGGACCCAAAACCTGCTTATCCACCAGGCAGGAAACTCGGCAAATTAATATAAGCGCGTAAGGCTGACACCAGACAGAAGGCCTCCCCTCCGAGATCGCGGCTCATACAATCTGATCTTCGATTACATATCGATCACTCTCTCATTGGCCCTCAGCGCTTCTTCCCATTAATTTATAAAATTCTCGTCGTTGAAACATTGTTTCTTCTGAAACAAAATGAATTTAGATTTTGCTAATCCAACAATTAAATGTCAAAAAAGGTAAGATTTCGTCTAAGGGTTCGATAAGGTTTTGTTGTCTTTTAATTAGTAACAATCTGATATGAACATATTTTCCCCGAAACAATTTTTTCCCATCCTATGCCTAATTCTAATCATGGCTTCCTGTGCAAGTGATTCTGAAGAGGGTCTTGATAAGGAAGTAAGATTTGCCATTAACACTGCACAAGGATCGCGAGGATTAGACTTTTATAAGTTTCCTTCTAAGGACGATCTTCACTCGATTCCTCAAGATCCCAAGAATCAAATAACAGTAGCTAAGGTGAGATTAGGACAGCAATTATTCCATGAATCGGGATTTGCAACCTTGGGTTCATTTCCTGAATTAGCGGGCACTTATTCTTGTGCAAGTTGTCATCATGCGGATGGTGGTTTCCAGGCTAATATGATCCAAGGAATCGGAGATGGAGGAATTGGATTTGGTGAGTTTGGTGAAGGTCGCATGCCGGATAGGGTGATAGAAATGGATAAAATTGACGTTCAGCCACTACGCACACCTTCGGTACTTAATATTGCCTATCAAACCAACTTATTATGGAATGGCCAATTCGGCGCGACAGCAATCAATGAAAGCACTAATCATCTCTGGCCAGATAATACACCGATAGCCAAGAATCGCCTAGGTTTCGAAGGAGTAGAAACACAAGCTATAGCCGGACTTACAGTACATCGTCATAAGGTAGATAGAACCGCTATCGAAGGTCTTGGTTATAAGGAGATGTTTGATGCGGCATTTTCTAATATGCCAGAAGCACAAAGATATAATGAAGTCCAAGCCGGTCTTGCAATTGCGGCATATGAGAGAACCCTTCTAGCAACAGCAGCTCCATTTCAAAGATGGCTGTATGGCGATCACAATGAAATGACAGTAGCGCAAAAAGAAGGTGCAATTCTATTTTTTGGAAAAGGCCAATGTACAACTTGTCATAATGGGCCTGGGCTTGCCAAAATGGAATTCCATGGGATTGGATTGAATGATTTTAATCCAAATGAAGCTTTTAATTTTGATCCTGCTGATCCTGCAAATTTAGGTCGAGGATCTTTTACAAAAAATGCGTCGGATAATTATAAATTCAAAGTTCCACAACTTTATAATTTGAAAGATTCGCCTTTCTTCGGTCATGGATCTTCATTTACATCAGTGCGAGCTATTATAGCATATAAAAATCAAGGAATCGCTGAAAATGATAAAGTTCCAACAGAACAGTTATCTCCATTATTTGAACCATTGAATTTATCGGAGGAAGAAATTGATCTATTGACCCACTTTGTAAAGGAAGCACTTTATGATCCGAATCTTAAGAGATATGAGCCCAGCTCTATTGTATCAGGAAATTGCTTCCCCAATAATGACTGGGCATCAAAAGCAGATTTAGATTGCGAGTAAAATCTATTTCTTTATAAGTCAAAAAGTCCATGTGAGGCTGAGTCCTCCAAGATCGCCAGGGCCGATTGTTAAATGCTCTGAACGATGGATATTTGGGATTAACAATCCAATACCCGCTCCAAGTGCATAGCCAGCCATAACATCCGTAGGAAAATGCTTGCCAGCTTTAGAACGCAAATATCCATTAAATGCTGGAATCGTAATCGCACTGGCCCAGATGAATTTATTCCATTTACTATCTGAGTGAATCTCTGTCAAGACTTTTGCCGACAAGAAAGTCATAGCTGCAGTCATTGAAGTATGACCGGACAAGAAAGATAATCGCGCTTGATCATTGACGCGTTCATCCAACGCCAATGTTTCATTGTAGGATCTCGGACGATACCGCTTAACAGTCGCCTTAAAGAGATTATTCATAGCATCTGTAATGAAGACCGTCTCCACGAGCATCACTCCCAGTGCTATTCCCTGTTCATTAACACCGTGACTAAGATATAAGGTTAGTGGTACGCCGAAAGAAGAAAGTAGAAATACATCGCTAAGGCTCTCAGCACTTTCCGAAAAATTATTCGTCGCTCCTCTATCAAAAGCCCATACATCGTTTCTATCAAGAGCGAAGACTTCTGATTCAGTAGCTTTATCCGCATTATTGACCAAGTATCTCGTTCCGATCCATCCTGCAATAGCACCTCCTAAGATAGGGCCATCTTTCTTCCACGAAACTTCATAAACCTGCTTGTCAATATGCTGGCCCTGTAAAGAAGCGTTCGCCAATGCGACTAAGAAACAAAGGATGAAACAAAGCCGAGTCAATCTTGATAACAACATTTCCTGATTTTTGAATTACGTTTTCAATATCTAAAGGTAACAGACATATTAAAAGAGTTCAGATACAGCGTAAAGAATTAAGGCAAATTATGCCATAGGGAATCAATTGCGAGGTAGAACTACTGCAAAACAATGCACATCCAGTACTTTTGCTTTCCGCCACAACAGTGCTGCGATTGAGAGGCAAAAATCACTGTGGAGACACTTATTTCATCGGAATGAATAAAGTATTGAACTGATTGAGGAGAATCTGCCTCTCAACGGAGAGGTAACTTACTGATAGTCAATATATCACTGAACGATCGCAAAGAGTCGAGTATCCGGGAATGATTGCGAAAGCAAAAGAAAGAGAAGAGAAGGAGCCTCGAAAGAGGATGAGTTGATTTCTTCTCATAGCCTTAGTTATAGATGAACAAATGATCTCAAAGAGTCGAACCAAAAGGTTCGAAAAGAGAGCGCCTCAAAGAGGACGGGCTTGCAAAAGCTGAAGTAACTGGCTCTCAACGTTCTTAGTCATCTTGTTTAATTCTTATATCATTTCATCGTAATTTAATCTCTCATAACGATACCCTTTCACATAATGCTGGTTTAAGTAACTTGTGGGTTCTAACCTGAAGATGTCTACTTGTGGCCCAAAATAAGAAAGGTAAGGTAACACCCTTAATGAAGCAATACTTCGAATTGAAAGCGAAGCATAAAGACGCTTTGCTCCTATTCCGAGTTGGAGATTTCTATGAAACCTTTGGTGAGGATGCCATTAAAGCATCAGCAGTATTGGGCATAGTCCTTACGGCTCGTAATAATGGGGGATCCCAAGTAGAATTAGCAGGATTCCCATATCATTCATTAGATGTATATCTCCCACGTCTGGTTAAAGCAGGATTTCGCGTAGCAATCTGCGAACAACTTGAAAAGCCTAGTAAGGATAAGAAAATCGTGAAACGCGGTGTGACAGACGTCATTACGCCAGGGATCGGAACGGATGATAACCTCCTCAATCAAAAAGAGAACAACTATCTATCAGCCATAACCTTTGGACCATCAAGCCAAGTAGCCTGTGCCTTTTTAGATTTGTCGACGGGAGATTTCTCACTTTATGAAGGAAACGAAGCCCAAGTAGCAAAGCTCATTAGCACCTATGAGCCCAAAGAAATACTCTATGCTAAGCAAAACAAGCAACTTATAGAAGACCTCATAGGGACAGACTTTTATACCTATGGTATTGAAGACTGGATATGGCAAGAAGACTATTGTAGGGATAAGATCCTGGAACTATTCAAAGTTAAAAATCTAAAAGGCTACGGCATTGAATCTTGTGTCTTAGGACAGATCGCCGCAGGTGCCATCTTACACTACTTGGATTCTTCTGAGCAGAAGAATGTGAGTCATATAAATAAGATCAGTAGAATACTTTTAGACAACTATGTATGGCTTGATCAATTCACCATACGGAACCTAGAGTTACTGCATAGCAATCATCCTGGTGGAATTCCACTATATCAGATTCTTGATAGATCTGTTACAGCGATGGGAGGTAGACTACTGAAAAAGTGGTTAATGCTTCCACTTACCGATATCCCAAGTATCAATAGGAGACTTTCTATTGTAGAATGTCTAATAACCGAAGAAGACTTAGCGGATCATATAGATACCAATCTAAAGAAAATAAGTGATTTAGAAAGAATCATCGCTAAGGTAGCTCTGAGAAAAGTAAACCCTAGAGAAGTAGACCAACTAAAAAATTCACTTTTAAAAATCCCTTCTCTCCAAGAGAAACTTGCTTCTGAAGGGCATGAAGGGTTAAATGCCCTGGTCAGTGGCTTAGACCCTGCAACGGATCTTTGTACGCATATAGAAAAGAGTATAAAAAGTGAACCTCCTGTTAATCTCGCCAAAGGGAATGTAATAGCAGATGGGTGGAATGAAGAACTGGATCATCTACGAGGTCTAATTAATAATAGCAAAGGACACTTACAGAAGCTCCTTGATGAAGAAACGGAAGCTACAGGAATTGGAAGTCTGAAAGTCGGATTCAATAACGTATTTGGATATTATTTCGAGGTTACCAATAAATATAAAGGACAAGATCTCATCCCTGATACTTGGACGCGTAAGCAGACACTCACCAATGCAGAACGCTATATATCCGAAGATCTAAAGAAGTTAGAATCCAGCATTCTTGGTGCCGAAGAAAAGATTTTAGTGATAGAAGTACGACTATACGAGGAATTGATAGACTTCATTTCTAATTACATAGAAACCATCCAGAAGGATGCTAACATTCTCGCGCAACTGGATTGCTTAAATTCATTTGCTAAGCTATCAAAGCATAACAAATATTGTAAACCGGAAATCAACGACTCTCTTGAAATTATAATTAAACAAGGCCGGCATCCCGTTATAGAAGCGCATCTACCGCTGGGTGAAAGTTACATTCCCAATGATCTCCATATCAATAATGATAAAGATCAGATTCTGCTCATTACAGGTCCTAACATGTCCGGAAAATCCGCAATACTTCGCCAGACAGCACTCATATGCATGATGGCTCAGATAGGATGTTTTGTTCCTGCTGAAAAGGCATCTATAGGTATCGTAGATAGAATCTTTACACGTGTCGGTGCTTCTGACAATATTAGTAGTGGTGAGTCTACCTTCATGGTAGAGATGATAGAGACCTCCTCTATTCTTAATAATCTATCTCCACGTTCTCTGATTCTATTAGATGAGATCGGAAGAGGAACGAGTACGTATGATGGCATTAGCATCGCATGGTCTATAGTAGAATACTTACATGAGAATGCTGCAATGCCTAAGACATTATTCGCAACACACTATCATGAGTTAAGTCAATTAGCGGATAAATTCGAACGCATCTCTAATCATAATGTGGCGACAAAAGAATTGGGAGAGAAAATTCTATTTTTAAGAAAACTCGTTAAAGGAAGTAGCAATCAAAGTTTCGGAATACAAGTAGCCCAAATGGCAGGAATGCCAAAGGGTATCGTCCAACGAGCGAAACACATCCTTTCCTCTCTTCAAGGAAATTCTGTAGAAGCCGATAATAGAAAAAAAACAACCCTTCAAGAATTAGAAGAACCTGTCAATGGACAACTCCTAATGTTTGCCCCTGATCCTGCATTCGAAGAAGTTACAAAGCAATTGAAAAATATAGATATCAATACGATGACACCTATAGAGTGTATGATGAAATTGAAATCGCTTGTTAAGAAAATTCAGCGTTAATAAAAGAGGTCTCTAAAACTCCACTAATCTTTAATAGCTCACTTAAAACCACATTCTTATTTCTTGTTACTTTTTGTCTTTCGTAATAAAAGCATCCTTCGCTTAATATAGCGGCGGGTTGAAGTTTTGAGTTTGCAGCGAACGCTCGATGCAAACGATGTAGACACATTAGCGGCTATAGCTGTTATGCACTTTGTTGTCCGGATTTAGTATTCTTACTTATATTCCGAATACCTTTTTGCTGGTTCAAATCCACTATATTTTTGTTCTCCTGTTATTTCTTTAATAATACTAAACGGCATACAAAAAGCATTCATTTCAGATTCTGTCTCAAATTCAACTTCTACTATAAACAAGCTTTTATCATTAAGTATTATCTTGTCAATGCCAATTCTTATTTAATCAATTTGAATCAAGTGTCTTTCTTTCTCAATCTCAAATCCTTCAAGGACATTCATTTTGTCAAACTCAGCTTTAGTCAAGTTTAAAGTATTTATTTTTAAAACTCCTTGTTTTGCTTGTCCAAATTTCTCTTTCTGAGTAAGCTTAAATTTCGTTTCGTTATTCTCACTAACTTCTCTTAATCGCAGCCTTGCACCTTCAATATATCTATCTCTTATTTTTTTCATCCCTACTTCTTCTTTATCTATTAAACAGTTGTTTCCCAATAAGTAGGTTCTTTCGTATTCATATTTCCCATATTTCATTATTGTGACTTTATCGTTAAATATTTTTACCTTTACAAAGTAAATTTTTATCTAAAATATTCGTATTCTATTTCTTTGTTTTCTTGTCGAGCCTTAACCAATACATTTATTGAATTGGGCATTTAAGCATACCTAATATTTTTATAAAAAAGAGGCTTGTGTAGCATCATCCGGTGAGTTAGGTTTTCAAATATCCCTCTCTTCATTAAGTG
>JBLIDB010000208.1:0-8769 GCA_047634015.1 Saprospiraceae bacterium | reverse complement strand
CTTCGGGTGGGCACAAATATATAATCAACTGTATATTCACTTTGAAAACAGAATTATACAATATCAAAAATGAATCTAAAGCCCAGATCATAAACACAAAATTCTGGATAAGCTCATAAATGGACTAAGTTGTTCTCCTCTGAAGAGGATTTTTTAAAACAACTCCTTCTCGGGTTCATCTTAGAGATCTACTTTCTTAAGACCTACACCAGATAGCACAGATTTATCAATAAGCAAAGGAAGGATTGGTTCTCTATTTTCTGTTTACACGAGAATAGAGGAGCATATAATTAGAAAAGCAAATGCGAAATTCAAAACGGTACTACTTCTTATTAGTTTAATATCGCTTTATTATGTGCTTGCAAAACGCCTCCATGAACCGATTAACAAATTTTTATTGTGTATTTGGCGACTCCTTAATCCTCACTTATTGCTGAAATAGCAACACTTATACATCCCAACTAAAATTTCACCACACATGTTAGTTCTTGTATCTCGAATAACGAGGTATTGCAAATTTAAGCCTCCTCATTACTTACCTTTTAACTTGACGAAACATGAAGTATTTCATTTACACTTTTATCCTATGCCTACTCAGTTCTTTTTCTAGTGACTTGCTAGGTCAAAAAGTTGGAAAATTTGGTAGTTCAATACAGAAGAAAATCGGTCCCAAGAAAATCAGAGTACTATATACCGATATTATTTCATATTTGGGTTATGCAGAACCTGGTTCTGAGGATGCAGTGGTTGGTGATAAAAAGTTTACTTACTTATATCTATGGATTCCAGCCGTAGCGCCAGAAATAGGAATTAGAATGGTATCACCTGCTGACGGTAAAAAAATAAAAGATGCTGTCAAGGCTTCGAATTACGATGCTAATTCTAGTACCAAAGAGTTTTTCGATACTTATATCACACTTGAGAAATCAGACATCCTTTCTCTCGAAGAGATAAGTACAGCGAAAATAGAAAGTGCTAATTGGGTAAAACTTGAATATAATGATGACACAAGTGAATTGCCTAAAAAGCCCGATGGTAAAAAATATAACTCCTTACTACGCTATCAAAGCGAAGCTGGAAATCCTTTGAAAGCACTAAGTGTGGGCCTCTATAGAGTGGGGTTCACAACATTCAAAAGGGGAGAGGTGAAAGGAACTTTTCTCGCTCAAATCGGCTCTCCTGTGAAATTACCTGGAGTAATTATCACCCGAGATATCGAGGAATTGAAGTAAATAAATTGTACTAATTACTTATTAGTGATCCATTAGTTTGATATGTCTGGAACACTAATAGTTTGAAGATTAAAACACATTTTCCAGCCTTTCTCTTGAAAGAGAAAGGCTGGAAAATGGAAATACAATTTGCAGAAAAATTTTAAACGCCCTAAATCTATCTTTCAAGAGGTATTTAGGGAGATTAACCCTGAAAAATTATTTACCCCTTTTATACTCCTCTGTCACATTTTGAATCTGCACCATATGCCGATAATTATGATAGATGATTACTCTAAATGTATCTCCAAGTCGGAGTTTAATGAATTTAGAAATTGAAATGGAAGTTTTTACTTTAGTAAGGTTGATCTGTCGAGCCGCATCTAATAGGTCTAAGGTTGTTCTTTGTTGAGAAAGAAACCTATCAATAGTAGTTCTATCCAGATTGCTATTAAGTGGGTTCATACTATCAAAGGTCTTCATCTTATTTAATTTCTGCTTAGGAAGCATACTCTTAGCAAAATAGTTACCTAATATGCCGCTTTTGAATTCAACTGAAGCCTTGCTTACACTCTGGTTTATACGGTTTTGGATTTCTGGCAAATAGAAATAACCGTATCTATTGAGATGTTCTAAATTTTCTAATATGCTCCATCGATCCAGACCCGATTTCCAATTAAGCTTATCATCAGAAAGTTCTTTTAACCCATGAATCGTGTTAATATGATCTTTTGTTCTTTCAATTAATTCTTCTATTAATACGGCTGTCTTAATTTTCATCTTCTATATTTCTATAAGACAAAGATGTAGTATATGAGGGAATAAAAGATTGATTGAAATCAAGACTTTTTCAATCTTGACAATGTTTCTGGGGTCATGCGCAAATACGCTGCTATGTATTTATTTGGAATCACTTGAAATAAATGCGGACTCCGTTCTAATACTCTGCTATAACGCTCTTTAGGACTACTCGTTAGCAGATCTCGCTCTCGTTGCATTTGTTGGTAGACGAATCCCTCAAGGACTTTCATCCACTGTTCCTTGAACGCTTCAGTAGAGTTAATAAAACTTAAGTAGGCTTGCTTTGAGATCACCTTAAGAGAGGTCTTCTTGAGTGCTTGAATATATAGATCAGAAGGAGTCTCTCGAATAAACGAATCCAGTGCGGTTATCAATTCACCAGTATATCCGAAGCGAATTGTATGCTCCTCATATTCTTCTTCTATAAATATACGTAAGCTTCCATCTACTATATAATATAACGAGGTATCAGTGCTTCCTTTTACTTTAAGGAACTCATTGCGCTTTAGCGTAAGTTCCTTTTCCCAAAGACTATGCGATTCTATTTCGTTAATTATAACCTCTATTGGATTCATCTACTCACGTACAATTCCTCTGCAAGATAGATAAGCTTCAGAAACTGTTGCTATGGTTATGGAGTCTCAAGGGCGCTAAACCTTTATGCTCATGCTTAATAGATTATAATTAAATAAATAATCTAAATATTTCAGCCACGAGAATGTGATATTGAATCGATTCCGTATTTTACGATCATAAATTATGGCACATGAAGAAGAAGTATATTCCATCAAATACCAGAAGAGATTTTATTAAGAGTAGCTCACTTGCAGTAGGTTCCTTTTTTATCGTCCCAAGTTGTGCTGTTGCGAAAGGCCATGTAAGACCAAGCGACAAGCTAAACATTGCAGCTATAGGTGCAGGAGGTAAAGGAACTTCGGACATATTTAACGCTTGGAATAATGGAGCAAATAATGTCGTAGCCTTATGCGATGTAGATCGCAACCAATGTAAGAAATCATTAGAAAGATTTCCAGATGCTAAGTTCTATTCGGACTTCAGAGTGATGTTCGATGAAATGAAAGACGAGATTGATGCGGTTACGATTTCGACACCTGATCATGTTCATGGTGTTGCTGCGATGACAGCCATCCAGCTTGGTATTCATGTATACGTTCAGAAACCGTTGACACATAATATTTACGAAGCGCGACAGCTTACGGAAGGCGCTCGCAGATATCAGGTCGTATCTCAGATGGGAAACCAAGGAGCCTCTCATCCAGCCCAGATGCAATTGGTAAAGTGGTATGATGACGGAATGATAGGCAATGTACATACAGTTCATAGTTGGACAAATCGGCCCGTATGGCCTCAAGGAATTCCCGTACCAATGGAGAAGGTACCACTACCAGAGCATCTTACGCCAGCAGATTGGGATTTATTTATAGGGCCAGCAAAGCCCGTAGATTATCATCCTCTATATCATCCATTTAAATGGAGAGGATGGTGGAATTTTGGAACGGGTGCTCTTGGAGATATGGGATGTCATTTGATAGATACTCCTTTCCGTGTACTTGGGTTAGGGTATCCTGCAGAAGTAGAGTGTAGTGTTGGACAAGTATTCACAAAGGACTGGACTCCAGAGTACATTCCTGAAGGATGTCCACCTTCATCAAGTGTCCAGATTAAGTTTGGTCCTACTGCCAAAAACAAAATTCCTATAACCTTCAATTGGTCTGACGGAGGGATTCGACCATTCCACCCAGAGCTGATTCCGGCAGATGATTTTCTCGGAGGTCCGGGAAGTGGTAATGGAGTAATAATGATTGGGGATAAGGGGATAATGACATGTGGCACCTATGGTCGACAGCCGATTCTATACTTGAATAATGGTGACAAAATTACGATGCCAGAGGACTTTGACTCGGGTAACCCGTATTCAAGTCTACCAGAAAGCGGACATCAAATAGCATGGACAGAAGCATGTAAAGCGGGGTTCAATTCTAATGAACAAAATGCGCTTACCTCATCTTTTGATTATAGTGGGCCGCTAACGGAAACAGTACTAATGGGAAACCTTGCTATTAGGAGTTACACATTAGCACAAGAAGTAGAAGGCCGTCGACAGTTTACAGGAAGAAAGAAACTTATCTGGGATGGAGAAGCCATGAAGGTGACCAACTTCGATGAAGCCAATCAATTTGTTAGTCGTCCCTATAGAGAAGGGTGGAAGTTGATATAAGTTTCATTATAGTATGTCGTTTCCAATACCCTTTGAACCTTTAACTTATGCGGCTCTAAACTTTGAAGGGATATATTTGCAGCTTTTTTGGAAAGCTCGAATAGAATTTCTTTATGGCATCTTTTTTTGGAAGTTTCGCATTTGTATTTAGTTCTCTATCTTATAAAAGCATTTTGGATTTAGAGATATACTCAAGAGGTGTTTATTATTTCAACAGCAATGTTTTGGTAAGTCTTATTCTTGCCTTCATTGTAGCTGTCTTAGGTTTTCAGCTATTATGGGAAAAGAAGTCCGTTCCTCCTGTATTACTTTTCCTTTCTTTTATACTTGGCGCCTTTCTTGGACTGGATGTCAAACCCTTGGCCGCCTCAGAATTGGTAATTTCAGGATCTCTGATAGCCGCGGGACTATTTGTTGCACTGAATCTCGAGATGACTTTAGTGGGATTTGCGGTAATGAGTATTATCTTCGGTTTTTTTCATGGTCATGCCTATGCCGTAGATATTCCGGATTCGGCAAATTCAAGCTTATATATTTTTTCTGTAGCCCTTTTAATTGGAATTGCAAGTTTCTTAGGATTTCTCGTCCAGCGTTATATTTCTAAGACCTCATATCTTCAGCTTATTGGTATTGTAATAAGTGCTATAGGAGTAGCACTATTGTTGATCTAACAACATAGATTTTAGTGTTATGAATGTTGGTTTGAAATTATGATTCATTAGAACTTTCAATATTTGGTTTTAAAAGAAGTTTTAGTCGCTATAGATAACTCCAAGAATTCTTAATTAATTATTAGCCAATGCATCCCAAAGAATTTCAATCGGGTGCATTGCTACCGACTCAGTACCATCGGCTATCTGATGTCTGCAGCTCGTGCCAGTGGCAGCTATAATGCTTCCTTCAGACTTGTTTCTGATTGCCGGAAATAAGACAAGCTCGCCTATTTGTTGACTTATATCGTAATGTTCTTTTTCATATCCAAAAGAACCTGCCATTCCGCAACAACCTGTAGGAAGTAATTCAACACTGTAATTCTCTGGTAAAGATAAGCACCATACGCTGTGCTCAATATTACTCAAAGCTTTCTGATGACAATGGCCATGAAGTATAATGTCTTTATTTTCTTTTGTAAAGGATTCAGAAGAAATGTTTCCAGCTTGAATTTCAGCGGATATAAATTCATCAATTAGAAATGTATTTTCTTTTAGCTTTTTAGCACTTTCTACTAAGCCTTTATCTACTAATCTCGGATATTCATCTCGGAAAGTAAGGATTGCAGAGGGCTCAATACCTATTAAGACCTTTTCTGATGATGTTAGTTTGCTAAATGTTTTAATGTTTTTATTCGCTACTTTTTTAGCGTAGGGTAGAAGTCCTTTGGACAATGCAGCTCTGCCGCTTTCTTCATGATCAACCAGTACCACCTCATAACCTAAGTTGTGCAGTAATTTAATCCCCTTTATACCAATATCAGTATCATTCCAATTGGTAAATTCATCGCAAAATAGAATAACCGATTTTATAAAGTTATTACGCTTGGGTAGACTTTTATAATTAAGCTTATACCATTGACGTAAAGATTGGCTTTGAATAGTGGGGAGTCTTCTTTCTTCCGCTACTTGTAATATCGATTTTGCAATACCCGACAGAACAGAATTTGTAAGAAAGAAATTATAAAACCGAGGAGCAATGCTTCCCAACTTATTGAACTTATTGATGTAAGCAAAAGCCTTTGCCCTTAATGGAATTCCATTACTTTGGTAGTATTGATGTAAGAACTCTGCTTTAAGGCTCGACATATCAACATTTGAAGGACATTCAGAGGAGCACCCTTTGCAGGACAAGCATAGGTCCATACTTTGTTTAATTTCCTCATGATCGAACTTGTTTACCTTATCGCTTTTTGTTAAGAACTCTCTCAAGGTATTGGCTCGAGCTCTTGTTGTATCTTTCTCATTTCGGGTAGCCTGATAACTAGGGCACATCGTTCCTCCTGAGAGTGGGAGTTTTCTGCAGTCTCCAGAACCATTGCATTTTTCAGCAGTACGAAGAATATCTCCTTCACCTGAAAAGTCCATAAGTGTCTCAATCTGGGATAGCGGCAAATCAGCCTCATATCGGAGTGACTCATTCATAGGATCGGCATCAACTATTTTACCCGGGTTAAATATGTTTTTGGGATCCCAGTACCCTTTGAGTCTTCTAAATAGTTGGTAGTTCTCATCACCGACCATGAGCTTAATAAAAGGAGCCCTAACACGACCATCTCCATGTTCGCCACTCAAGGAACCATTATATTTTTTGACTAATTCAGCAGATGACTTACTGATCTGATAGAATAATTCTCTATCCGGAGATTTTTTCAAATTTAAGATTGGACGGAGATGTATTTCACCAGCTCCGGCATGCGCGTAATAGACGGATTCTTGTCCGTAGGTTTCCATTAGGCTTTGAAATTCCGCGATGTACTCTGGTAGGTCTTCTAATGCAACGGCAGTATCTTCTATACAGGCCACAGCTTTGGCATCTCCGGGAATATTAGCCAACAGGCCTAATCCAGCACTTCTTAATTGCCATACCCCCTTGGTCTCTGGAGTATGGAGAATGGGGAAATGATATCCAAGTGCTACTTTTTGGAAATGCTGAATCAATTTATTCACTTGATCTTCAGCTTCTTGTAATGAGTTCCCTCGGAATTCTATCAAAAGAACAGCCAAGGGGTCTCCTTTTACAAAAGCTCGATTCTTACTTTGTTCGATATTCTCTTTCGTACAATCGAGAATGACCTTATCCATGAGTTCACATGCCGTAGGTGAATACTGCATTGCGATCTGCGTAGCCTTCATACTATCTTGAATAGAATGAAAATGAGCACCAAGCACTACTTCATAAGGTAAGGGGAGTGGATCAAGAGAAAGTTTAACTTTTGTAGTAAAAGCAAGTGTTCCTTCCGAACCACATAATATGTCGCAGAAATTGAATGAGGAGTCTGTTTCAGTGTCAAAAACATCACTTTTGAGTAAAATGTCAACCGCGTATCCAGTGTTCCTGCGTTGGATACTTTCTTTTGGGAATTCCGATTTGATTTTTGATTGAGTAATAGGCCTATTTAATTCAACTGCTATATCATGATATAACTTTCCTTCAAGACTCTGATCGTTAATTTTATTTAGAAACCTCTGTTTAGAAATCTTATCGAAAGTCACTTTTGAACTATCGCTTAGAATGACTTCCATTTCAAGAATGTGGTCCCTTGTTGAACCATAAACGATAGAATTAGTACCACACGAATTGTTTCCTACCATCCCGCCAATTGTGGCTCTATTGGCAGTGGAAGTAATAGGACTAAAAAATAGGCCATGATCTTTTAGCATATGATTCAACTCGTCTCTTCCGATTCCAGGTTGTACGACAACCCATTTTTCTTGGACATTGAATTCTATAACGGTATTCATATACCTACTTACATCAACAACAATTCCTGAGCCGACGCATTGTCCTGCTAATGAAGTACCTGCCCCTCTTGGAATTAGAGACGTATTATTCTTGGAAGCGAAATCTACTAAATATTGGATATCATGAGTGTTCTTAGGATAGGCTACTGCCAGGGGGAGCTCTCTATACACAGAAGCATCAGTGGCGTATAGGATTTGCATTGCCTTATCTGTCATGAGATCGCCAGACAGTGCTTCGCTTAATGCTTGTAGGTTTAATTCGAGTACATTTCTTTCAACCACTTTCATGATCTAAAGGTCGCTAACAATACTGAAATAAAAAGGCCTTTAGCCGTATTTCTAATCCTTTATAAAAAGTACGCGGCCAGCATTTCTGAGGGCCTCTGATTTTAGTCACGGTTCAGAAGTGTCGCCTATTTATCAATTAGGGAATAAATTCTGATAAGAAATGTGTCCTTCTCTTTTTCGAATGTCTCATACATGTTGGTTGGTTTCGTTTAATGCGATAACCAGCTCATTTTAAAGTTAACAATTGGTTTCCTAGGAAGGGGTTCCTAGTAATTAAATAAAACAGGCTCGCTCAAAGGATGTGAGCCTTTTTTTGTCCCTTAGGTTTTTGCCTGGGTAATCTCGGATCAAGATGAAAAGTTAGGGGGTTATGCATAAATCTTAGCTAATCGATAGAGGAAGAATTCGACATTAACAACTCCTCTGAATTGTCTTCTAAGGCCTTTCACTTTCGCATTAAAGGATTCTGCAGATGCGTTGGTACTTCGATTATTGAAGTAGTTGAGGATGTGATTCTAATGGCTCTTTATAGTATTTGCTATTGAATAAAATGATTTAAACCCTGATGCTTCTACGTCATTATACCATAGTGCAATTTTTTTATACGCTATCTCTTTTGTCGTCTTTTGTTCAAATATCTACGCTAGTTTTCTGCTTAATTTATATGCTTTTTCAAGCTCGGGATAATATTTGAATAGCAACTCTGATCTATGCCTATGTGTAGGTGTCCATTTGTCTGAACTTTTAAATAGCAAATATCTACTTCGTGCTAATA